>CAZIVV010000181.1:0-2653 GCA_964542775.1 uncultured Desulfomonile sp. | reverse complement strand
TCCCTGGCCCCGATTATGGGTTATGGTAGTGGGGGCCGTCCCTGGCCCCGATTATATTCTTAAATTCTCTACGTCTCTGGCCCTGCTCATGGTAGTGGGGGCCGTCTCTGGCCCCGATTATATTCTTAAATTCTCTACGTCTCTGGCCCTGCTCATGGTAGTGGGGGCCGTCCCTGGCCCCAATTATATTCTTAAATTCTCTACGTCTCTGGCCCCTTCTAATTTTTGGGCACGGTGACCTTCCAGTAAACTGTGGGCAGAGCGCTTTTATTTTAACTGTGGGCAGAGACGCCCACCACTACTGGATTCAGAATCGACATTCTATCAAATTTGCGGGCATGGAGGCTATTACATAAATTGGGGGCACGGAGAAGATTTTAATTGGGGGCACGGAGGCCCCCCACTACGGGGGTCCTCTGTTGACTCAGATAAAATAACAATGTAGAAATACCCGATGAAAAAGTAAGTTGGCTGGAGAATTGCCGGTCCATGAAATTATCCGATTTGTCACTGATGTCAGTTCGACGTGTCTACCGGATGCGCAGGCGCTACCGCAGCCCGTTAATTGCGTCAATTCTGGGTACGGCTGCGCTGATTGTAGTCATCACCACAGGGGACATAGCGGAGAGGAGGATAGGGTCAAACCTTGCAGTGCTCGGGAACGCCACACTCGTCAAGGTTAGCCTTCGGACGGATGTGGATTATGGCGACGACCCACGTCAGTTAACTGATTCTGACATAGAAGCGCTAAGATCCATACCGGGAGTCGAAGTCGTTTCTCCAACTGTATATTCATGGTGGCCAACCATACAGGATTTTACTGCCGTATTCAAAAATGTTGACTATCCTAACCTTAAGATCCTGGGGGTGGACGCGGATTTTTTCAAGCTGGCGTCCCATATACCGGTGTCGAAGGGCCGCCCCATCCTCGATTCGGACGTTAAAGAAGGCCGTCTCGTTGCGGTCATGGGAAATGACGTCAGGAACCAACTGATTGGAGAGAAAAAATCACCAATCGGTGAGGTCATTTATGTTGATGGGCTGGAAATGACCGTTGTAGGGCTGGTGGAAGACGCTGAGGACCAGGAATTTGAGCAAGCCCTTTTTGTCCCTATAACAGTAGCCAGGAAACGACTTTCGGGAATGTATAATCTCAGGCGTGTTACAGTTTTGCCTAACGGTCTCGATCAGGTGGAAAACGTCTACCACGAAGTCAGGCGTGTTCTGAAGGAGAGAAAGCCGTTATATGCTGTCTCTGTTCAATATGAGCCTGAACTGATAAAAATGATTCAGGGCATACTCAAGCTCTTCAAACTTTTCATTTACGTCGCCATATCTGCTACCATAATGCTGGCGGGCTTTGGGGTGGGCAACGTCATGATTGCGCTGGTCCGCGAGCGAACTACGGAGATTGGCCTGAGCAAGGCTGTTGGAGCTACCGGCAAGGACATTGTAAGACAGTTCCTTTTCGAATCAACAGCGGTATGTATGGCAGGATCGTTAATCGGGGTGATCATCGGCTCCGTGGTAGTCGTCATCATGTCCACCTTGGTGTTCAGAACGCCCATCACAACCGGAATGTATTTGCTCTCTGTGGCATGCGCGACAACTGCCGGGGCATTAATAGGCGTGGCCGCTGGAGCCGTTCCAGCCAGAAAAGCCAGTCGGCTGGATCCAATTGTAGCTATGCGATTTGAGTAACTTAATGAAAAACGACGACTTGTTCATGACATCATGGATGATGGTTCTTCGAAACCGCAGACGGTACAAGACTGTGCTCATAGCCATCGCTGTGGGGACCATCGGCTTCATCATCATCAGATCCCTGGGAGACTCTGTTGAGAAAAAAGTCTCGGATGACCTGGAATTAATAGGTGAGGCTACCGTTTTAACTGCTACCTGGGAAGACCGTAGAAACTACCATCCTGGGGAATATTTTGACAAGGACATTGACTCACTGAAGCGTCTAAAGGGCGTTACTCATGTGGCGCCTCTACGGTCCACCGGTGATATCTCTACTCTGCACCATGGGCAGGTGGAACGGAAACGAGCCATTCTGACTGCAGTGAATGAGGAATTCTGGGGCACACAATCGACACCGCTGGCGATGGGACGACTCATCAATGATGATGATGTCAGAAACCGTAGGAAGGTATGCGTAATGGGGTCAGAAATTCGTGCCGTGTTTGGCAGTAGCGACCCTCTCGGAAAGACCATCGTCGTCAACTCGTATCACTATACAGTCATTGGAGTGCTAGGAGGCAAACAGCAGGAGGATAACTCCAGGACCGTTTTCATACCAATATCTTTGGCGCCCCATCATCTTCATAATACCAGACAGATAATGCAACTGCTGATTCGGGTGGACGACTGGGACAATGTTCGGGACGTCAGGGAACAGACAAAAGCTATTCTACAGTATAATCATCCACTTCTGGAACTTGGGGTCAAGGTTAATTATCGTTCAAACCGGCTTGAACGTGTGAGACTGATCGTATTGTTCATCCAGTTATTCAGTTATGCAGCGTTGGTTGGAGTGTTCATCATCGGAAAGATGGGACTGACCAATGTGATGCTGGCTGCCGTTCAGGACAGGACCAAGGAAATCGGCCTTCGCAAGTCGATGGGCGCAACTGACATTCTCATACGGAAC
>CAZIVV010000180.1:0-9428 GCA_964542775.1 uncultured Desulfomonile sp. | reverse complement strand
ATCTGTGGATCGTGGCCCGAAGTAAGTTTTATTCGTGGAACAGAGGGAAAGAGAAGCCTCAGATGTTCTTTCTGTGGCCATGAATGGTCATTTTCAAGGCTGATGTGTCCTTTCTGTGAAAACGATGATCAGTCCAAGCTTGAGCTTTATTTCTCTGAAGACAGAAAGTTCGAGAGAGCAGAATTGTGCCACAATTGTAAGAAATATCTAGTCAGCATTGACACGAGAAACATGGTTCAACAGCCGGCTGCACAAGTCGCGGCGTTAGGCATGATTTATCTTGATTTTCTTGCTCAGGAAAAGGGTTTTGCCCCTGGAGCTGTATGCGCCTGGAATGTCATGGAAACACCCAAGCGCTGAACAGACAAACAGCTTCTTTATCGGTCAAAGGATTACGAAACCAGAGTAGCGGCCAACTGACGGGCTTGAGACCTGTTGTCTTCGGTGATTGATTCAGGCCCTGTTAAAAAAGGAATTACCAGACTGAGCGGATTGTTGATTTTGACGTATTGCATCAGATGATTGTAGCAGGTTACCAAAAGATCAGCATTGTCCTGAAGTGGCCCGGCACAGGTAACCAGCAAAGCTGATTTCTTGTTCTCCAGAAAGCTTTTATGATTGCTGGAGCCATAATTTTTAACCAGGCAGTAGTGTCTATCTATCAGCGGCTTTATTTGGGCAGTCCATGACCAGCAATAGAGGGGGGAAGAATACACTATGACATCAGCCTTTATCATCTTTTCGAATATTGATTTGCCATCATCTTTTTGTGAACAAATCAGCTCATCACTTTTTTTGTGGCATTTGTAACAACTGGAACACCCCTGAACATCATAGTCTGTAATGTTTATCCTTTTTACTTTATGCCCCAGATCTTTGAAATGATCTTCCATAATTTCCAGAACTCGGGCTGTTGACCCTTTCTTGCGTGGGCCTCCTAAAATGGTTACTATTCGCATGTCAACCTCCGGCGCAGTCGCTTGCGGTTTTGTTTTCCGGCGTGGCTATCATTAACCTATATCATGGACAAGTAAAATCAATTTATGGAGTCTTTAAAAAAAACAGGGGAATCATTTGTTCTTCCAATCATCCTGCTTGCTGTGGCAGCAGCAGGTCTCCTGGGAGCTTACTTCAGTGTCGTTGAAATTAAACTGGATTTTGAGTCTATCCAGTCTAAACTGATCACCCCTTTGATCAGGCTTATGATCTTCCTCGGCATAGGGCTGCTTTTTGGTCAGCTACTTGAAACAACAGGATGGACATCAAAACTGGCTGAACTGGCGCGTCCAATGACCAAATGGGCCAATCTGAAAGACGAGAGCGCCGCCTCATTTGTCTCAAGCTTCGTTTCCGGGATTGCCGCCAACACGATGCTTGTGACCTTTCACCAGAATGGCAGAATATCGCGTAAAGAGGTCACTCTGACCTATTTATTGAACAATGGCATTCCTATGTTCTTATTGCATCTCCCCACAACTTTTTTTCTGGTTGTGTCCCTGGCCGGTCGATCAGGAGCCATTTACCTTGCCGTTACCATGACGGCAGCGTTACTTAGAAGCGGATTGATAATAGTGTTGTGCAAATTTCAGCTTCGAGACACACGGATTGTTGAAGGCCGAATGTTCGAGGCTCCAAAAATTCCTCCGAATCAGAGCTTGTCCAGAATCTGGGTAAAATTCAGGGATCGTTTTGTCCGGGTGGCCCTCTACACAGCGCCGATATACGTTATAGTCTTCCTGCTCAATGAATACGGACTGTTCAAGTGGATGCGACATGGTCTGGCCAGTTCTTTATTGGGAGACTTTATTCCGGTCGAGGCGGCCAGCATGATAGTATTCTCTCTGACTGCAGAGTTTGGCGCGGGCATGGCAGCCGCCGGAGCGCTACTCTCTACCGGCGCGCTGACTGAGAAGCAGGCTGCAATAGCCTTGGTCATTGGAACTATCGTAGCAACCCCTGTAAGAACCCTCAGGCATCAGTTGCCAACTCACCTGGGTCTGTTCAATATCGCTCTTGGAACGAGGTTACTTGTGTTAAGTCAGGGATTGAGAGTGATTTCGCTCATTTTTGTCACATTCATCTATGCAATTCTTTTTTAGTGAGTTGACTTTCCATGTTCAGGTTTCCAATCGCCTGGAAGATTCACAGCGCATGATTTACTTCCCGCGGAAAAAAATTGCCTTGGCGCACAGAGCGATCATTATCATGGCTGCAATCGCTTCAATCCAGTCAGGAATGAATCCCTCCTGCACCATGTGAATATTGGTTGAGGGAACAATATTCAGGTGATTGAAGATAAAGTCTGTCAGGAAGGCAAAGCCAAGAGAACAAATGACTATGGCGGACAGATACACCATAACGGATCGCTTGCCCATCAATCCCAATAACATAGAAACTGTGGCGAGATTTGTGGCGGGCCCAGCAAGCAGGAATACCAGAGCAGCTCCGGGGCTCAGACCTTTTGCAACCATAGCCGCCGCTATCGGGGTTGAAAACGTTGCGCAAACGTACATTGGGAGTCCAATGATAAGCATCGTCAGATAAGATGAAATCCCTGCGCCAAAAACCCGTGAAAACATGTCATCAGGAATTACCGATGTGATGATGCCAGCGACAAGCGATCCGATCAGGTAATATTTGGCTATGTCATTAAAGAGGTTTACAAATGCATATTTCTGGCCTTTGATTAGTTCCTGAAACAAGGCTCTTGTTCTGGAAATCTTTACCCGGCTGTTCAGGGGCGTGTGCAAAGACTGGAAGTCGGGAAGAGGCAATTTACTGTCAGTTCGATCCCGATCTCGTTCCTGAAACAGGTTCTCGACAATACCTGCGAACACTCCGGTCACAAAACCGGCCAAAGGTCGCATGAAGGTCATGATCGGGTCTAGCAGAGAGTAGGTCAGGGCAATGGAGTCCACTCCATTTTCCGGAGTTGATACCAAAAAGGCAAGAGCCGTTCCGTTGTTTGCTCCCTGTTTCTTCAGTCCAGCGACCGCCGGAACTATCCCGCAGCTTCAGATGGGGATTGGAATACCAATCATGGACGCGTAAATAACTGATTTGATTCTACCCGACCCAAAATGCCGCGTCACAAAATCGGGTTTGGCAAACGCCCGTATCAAACCGGCTACAAATAGCCCGAGAATCATAAAAAAGGAAGATTCCAGAAGTATCCTGTAAGTGGCAATCAAGGATCCGGAAAGAGTTTCCAAAATATTTCCTCAGTAGATGATTGAATCGCGTGGACAAAACATGTATACACTATAGGGCTTACGATGAAAATAATAGCAGGGCAATATCGTGGATTTAACATAGCAGCGCCTAAGGGGCTCAGATTGCGACCTACTGCTAACCTTGTACGGGAAGCGGTTTTTAACGTAATAGGTCCATCGATTAGGGGAAAAAGATTGCTGGATCTGTTTGCAGGCTCTGGCGCATTTGGTTTCGAGGGACTAAGCAGAGAAGCCGCGCATGTTGTTTTTGTTGATTCAAACCAGAATGCGTGTTCAAACCTCAAAGCTATCTCAAAACGCCTGGGTGTTGAAAGTCAGGTCAGAATCACCAACTCGGCTGCATCAAATGCTCTTAGATCGATGCTGTCCAGGCAAGAGAAATTCTCCATAATTTTCCTCGATCCTCCATATTCTGCTGACGCTTTACGTGAAATAATGGCTATGAGTGACTTAACAAAACTTTTGGATGACGATGGTTTGATAATCTGTGAGACTTCAGCGCATTCTCCAGAGCCACCTGCTCCAGAGGGCATGGTCAATTTCTTCTCACGCAATTACGGCGAAACTATGGTAAATATGATGTGCTTTGTTGATGCGCATTAAGTAGAATTATGTGAGGCGGAATAAAGATGGGCGAGAAGATTGCAATTTATCCTGGAACCTTTGATCCTATTCATAACGGCCACGTTGAAATAATCCAACGCGCTTTAGGCACTTTTGACAAAATCATAGTTGCCTTGGGCTTAAACCCTGAGAAACAGACATTGTTCACCATAGAAGAGCGCATGGACATGATTCGCAATAGCGTCAACGGTGACCCCAGAATTGACTGTGAACATTTTGAGGGTCTGTTGGTGCGATATGCTGAGAGAAAAAATGCTCGGGCAATAATAAGGGGCCTGAGGGCTGTTTCTGATTTTGAATACGAATTTCAGTTGGCCCTAATGAACAGAAAGTTGTCTCGGGACATAGAGACTTTTTTCCTTATGACGGCTCACAGGTATCTTTATGTAAGTTCGCGTATAATCAAGGCAACTTCCGTGGCTGGAGGTTCTCCAGAAGGTCTGGTTCCTGATTATGTGCTTGAGATTTTGAGAAAGAAATTTCCAGCTATGAAAAGCGGTTTAAAGTAAAATCAATTTAGGGGAACAAGCATGAAAAGTATTCTATCGCAAAGAGCTAGTGAACTAAAACCTTCAGCGACATTGGCCATATCAGCCAAAGAAAAGGATCTGAAGAGCCAAGGCATAGACGTGGTTGGCTTTGGCGCTGGAGAGCCAGATTTTCCTACGCCAGTTCACATTCGCGAGGCGGCAAAGAACTCTTTGGATAGGGGGGAGACGTTCTATACTCCTGTGGGAGGCACTTTAGACCTTAAGAAAGCCGTGATCAAGAGGTTTGAGGAAGATTATGGTTTAAAGTATCAACCAGATCATGTAGTTGTTTCATGCGGAGCCAAACACAGCCTCTACAACATATTCCAGGCGATCATTGGTCCAGGCGATGAAGTTCTCGTACCTGCGCCCTATTGGGTTTCCTATCCCGAAATGGTGTGTCTGTCCGGAGGAAAACCTGTCATTGTGCCTTCCGAGGAAAAGAATAATTTTGAGCCTGATCCAGAAGTACTTGAATCACTCATCACACCGCGGACCAAGGCGATCATCCTGAACTATCCATCGAATCCCACGGGTGTAATGTATTCGCTAAAGGTTCTCGAGTCCTTGGCCCAGACCGCTGAAAAACATGACCTGATAGTCATCTCCGACGAAATCTATGACAAGTTGATCTATGATGGGTTGAAATTCACGGCTTTTGCCACATTGCCAGAGATGTTCAAAAGAACGATTACCGTTAATGGAGTCTCAAAGACATACGCCATGACTGGTCTGAGAATAGGTTATCTGGCTACACCTATGACAGATATTGTAAAAGCTACAACGAACATTCAGAGCCAATCCACATCAAATCCCAGCAATACAGCTCAGGCAGCCGCTGTAGAAGCGCTGACTGGACCTCAGGATGAAGTTGGGCGGATGCGTAGCATCTTTGAAAACAGAAGGGACCTCATGGTCAGGCTGATAAATGAAATCCCTGAGCTGTCTGTTATTAATCCCAATGGAGCGTTCTACACATTTGTAAACACCACTAGGTTGAATGGCAGAGCCGGAATAAAGAATTCAACCGATTTTGCACAAATGCTTTTGGACAAATATCATGTCGCCTGTGTGCCTGGAGGACCTTTTGGTTCAGAGGATCACATTCGACTGTCTTTTGCGACATCTGACTCTGTCATCGAAGAAGGCATGAGAAGAATAGCCAAGGCTTGCAAAGAGATAGGATGACTTCACGTCCTTTGATATTGTTGACGAATGATGACGGCATACACGCCGAGGGTCTGAGACAACTCAGGACGGCCGCAGAGCGTGTTGGCGACACTTTCATAGTCGCTCCAATCACCGAACAAAGCGCTGTTGGTCACTCGATCACCCTTTATGATCCCATCAGGGTTCATGAAGTGCGTAAAGATGGCGCTTTTTACGGCTACGGTGTGGGTGGAACTCCGGCAGATTCCGTCAAGCTCGCTATGCATTGCCTACTCCCGAGAAGACCTGATCTTGTGATTTCGGGGATAAACAATGGGGCCAATCTCGGAATAAACGTGCTGTATTCTGGGACCGTTTCGGCGGCGACTGAAGCAGCTATTCTCGGGGCTCCGTCCATGGCGGTATCAATAGGACAGAAAAAGACGCCCCCTTTTGAATATGCTGCGCCACACATAGTTAGCATAGCGTCATGGATCCTCAGAAATGGCCTGCCTCCTGGGGTGACCCTGAACGTCAATATCCCACCTCTAAAGCCAGAGAAAATCAAGGGCGTAAAGAGGACAAGGCAGGCTTTATCAAGATTCAACGAGACCTTTGAGAGACGTGAAGATCCACGGGGCGATCACTACTACTGGCTGTCAGGGGAGATAATCCCTGAACAGAGCGGGGATGAAATTGACATGGTCGCTGTAAGAAATGGCTTCATATCAGTCACACCTCTTTTCTATGACCTCACCGCACACAAAATGCTTGGTGAGATTGAAGACTCACTTGGAATACTATGAATGAAACTTCTGAAATAGCGGGTCTTGAGCAGATTGAAACTAAACTGGAATATAAGTTCCAGGATCCTGGACGTCTGACAAGCGCATTGACCCGAAGGAGCTTCTGGCATGAGAATAGAAGCACTTGCGTTGAAAACAACGAGAGGATGGAGTTTCTCGGGGACGCGGTGCTGGGTTTGATCATAGCGGATATTTTGTACAAGAAGTATCCGGAGTCCAATGAGGGAGACCTTCAGAAAAAGCGCGCCAGCATAGTGAATAGGGGAGCGCTGGCGCGTTTGATGAGAAACCTGGGACTGGCTCAATTCATAAGAATGGGTAAGGGAGATGAAATTTCGGGTTGCAGAGACAGGGATTCAATACTGGCTGACACACTGGAAGCTATCCTGGCTGCCATTTACATTGATTCTGACTTTTCAAAAACTTACGTTATCATCGAAAAACATTTCAGTGAATTGATCGAGAGCACCAACGATGCCAACAGAATAGATGACTCCAAAAGTCTATTTCAGGAATTAACTCAGGCACAACTGGGACTTACACCATCTTACGAGGTGCTTGAAGAATGGGGAGAAGAGCATAAAAAGACATTTTGCGTGGCAGTTTATGTGGGGGATGATATTGCTGCTACCGGCGAAGGGTCCAGCAAAAGGGAAGCGGCTCAAGTGGCCGCAAGAAAAGCCCTTGGCGCTTATGAAACAAAATGATTCTTTGTTATGTCTTCAACCGTCCAGGCGCGACTGTCAGCAACTACTGAAATGATAGTCCCAAATGAAGTCCTTGACCAACAAATTCCATGTGTACAATTTAAGAGTGGCAAAGAAGACTCTTTAATTTTGCTTGAAACCGTTTCAATTTTTCAAGAAAGGAAGTCATCATGGTAAACGAAATTACTCGTAGGGAAGTTTTTACAGGAGCAGGCGCTGGCGTTGCATTGGGAGTTTTGTCTTCAGTGTTGCCTGGGGAAGCTTTTGCGTCCACCAAGACAGGAGCAGGCGCCGTAGATTTATTGAAATTACCTGCCCTGCCCTACGCTGAAAACGCTCTGGAACCAGTTATAGACAAGGAAACCGTAAAAATTCATCATGGAAAACACTTTGCCGGTTATGTGGCCGGATTGAACAAGAACCTGCAGGCTCTTGATAAGGCAAGACAATCTGGCAATTTTGATGACATAAAATGTATATCGAAGGATCTGGCGTTTAACGCTTCCGGAGTAGTGCTTCACTGGATATATTTCAGCACGATGGGACCTGAGTCAAATCAGGGGCCCAAAGGAAAATTACTGGAACTGATAAATAGGGATTTTGGGTCTTTTGAGACATTCTGGAAACAGTTCGCCTCAGCGACCAAGACTGTTGAGGCTTCAGGCTGGGGCGTCCTTGCCTGGGAGCCATTCTCAAAAAAATTGTTGATCATGCAGGCTGAAAAGCACCAGAATCTTACCAGTTGGGGCGCAATGCCGTTGATGGTCTGTGACGTCTGGGAGCATGCTTATTATCTGAAATACCAGAATAAAAGGGCGGAATACGTGGATAACTTTGCCAAAATAATCGCCTGGCCTAAAGTCGAAGAACGGTTGCAGATTTATTGCGCCATCTAGGTTTTTTGACTGCGCCTGGTGTATTTCAGTAAGACATTACATCAGGCGCTTTCTTTCAACCTGTCGATTGTTAAAAGCAGTCCAAGTTGCTCCATCCACTATGGTGGACAGATCTAGAAAAAGAACTTGTCATCGGGCCTGCGCTCAGGGATGTAGGCGTGCTCAACAAGACCTTCATTCCATTCCTTTGACACGTAGAGGCTACAGTAGCAGCTGCCATATTCCTTTACATCCGGTTCCCGGTATTCGCAGGGACATATTATATCCTTGTCTTTTTCTCTGTCTGATGAGGCCAGACGGCAAGGACAACACATGTACCCGTAGCGTTCACGGTTTACCAGAAGCGACGACAAGAGTTCAAAGACGTATTCCTTATCCTTGTTGAAAAAAAACCCCCTGGGCTCCTGAGTTTTCCTCAACATCTCATAAAGCTTTTCAATATCATTCATATTTCACACTCCTAAGTTTTTAGATCAACAAATACAATATTTCTGATGTTCGCCCAAAAAGCTGAAGATCCCCTCATTCGTAAAAATGCTCGAGGCATGAGATGTCCTCAATTATGTATTCTGGCTTTATGGAGCATTCTTCAATCATTCTACGCGTCGAGGCCCCGGATAAAACCATGGCGCAGTCCATTCCGGCATTTCTCGCACATAACAGGTCCGTGTCTATTCTATCACCAACCATCAAACACTCTGACCGTTTTACTCCGGTTCTCAATAAAGCCATCTCGGCCATATCCGCAGACGGCTTACCAAATACCTTCTCTGGCTGAACACCTGCCGCTGTGGCGATTGACGCTACAACGCTACCTGCGCCCGGACTGAAATTTTCTTCATCCGGAAAAGTCACATCCAGATTCGTTGCCCAAAAATGAGCTCCAGCCTGAATTGCCTTGTGAGCCCTCCTCATTTTGTCGTAGGTAAAATGTCTGTCAAGCCCCACAACAACTGCCTCAGTCTTTCTAGGGTCATCCGTGATTGAGGCTCCAGCCTGTAAACATCCCTCGACAAGGCGCGGCTGGCCTACAACCATAAGGTTAATACCCAAAGCCTTTCCCTGTAGGTGATCAAACAGCACTGATGCGGAATTTATCACCTGGCCCGGATCTACTAAAAGACCCCACTTCTTCAAGTTTTCGCAGAGATCGACATCCTGAACCGTTGCGTTGTTAGACAAAAATAGCCAGTGTATCCCAAAATTTTTCAGCTTTTCATACGATTGTCTCACTCCAGGAATAAGTAACGAACCGCGATTCACAGTTCCGTCCAGATCAGCCAGAATTGCTTTATATTTCAGGTTTTTCATTCGAGGTAACCGGTTGTTTTTTTTATTATTACTTCTATTCAACACCAAGTTGGTTAAATTCTGCTTTAAGGGTGGACCTTTCGGTGGCCAGCGCCAAATTGCTTTTGGCATACTGAAACTGCGGATTCAGTTTGAGAGCCCTTTGGAAATCTTCAATCGCTTCTTCAGGATT
>CAZIVV010000179.1:0-1922 GCA_964542775.1 uncultured Desulfomonile sp. | reverse complement strand
GACCACTGCCGGTAGCGCAACTCGTCGCGGCGGATCACGTCGCAGCGGCGCACCAGCAGCTCGGCGCCCTCCGGGTCGATCACGCACTGACCGCTGTCGTCTTCGAGTACGAACGAGGCCTCGCTGGTGTCGGTGCTCACCACCCGCCACTTGCCGTCGCGCTGGCGGCGTTCGGTGACCAGGCGGTACCACAGCACCGGCAGGCCATTGACCGGCGACAGCAGCGGCGTGCCGTCGAGCGGCTGGCCGCGGCCGCGCAGCTCGGCATAGCCCTGCGCCGCCGAGGCGATGCGCGAGGTGGGGGTGTCGGCGATCAGGCGCGCGTGACGCAGCGCCCGCACCCAGCCGAACAGGCCGGTGGCGAGCAGGATGGACAGCGCGGCGAGCGTGCCCGGGCGCTCGCCGAAGCGCAGCGCGAGCACCACCGCGCCAAGCTGGATCGCCGGCAGCGCGATGTCCAGCCGGACGGGGCGCAGATGGACGAGCATGGGTCAGGCGCCCGCGAAGCGTGCGATGCGGCCGTTGTGAGCGCGGCGCCGTGCGCTCAGGCGCTGAACAGGGCCTTCAGGTCGACGTCGGCCTTCTCCGCCACGCTGAACTGCAGCAGCGGCTGGGCCATGTAGCTGAACAGGCGGGCGATGATCAGGTCAGGGAACTGCTCGATGCGCACGTTGTGCAGATTCACCGACTCGTTGTACCACTCGCGGCGGTCGGCGATGCTGTTCTCGAGCGCGGTGATCCGCGTCTGCAACTGCATGAAGTGCTCGTTGGCCTTGAGCTCGGGGTAGGCCTCGGCCACCGCGAAGATCTGCCCCAGGCCGGCGCGCAGCAGGTTCTCGGCGGCACCCAGTGCGGGCACGTCGTGCGCCTCGCGCGCCTTGGCCACGCGCGCACGCGCCTCGGTCACGCGGGCGAGCGTCTCCTGTTCGAACTGCTTGTACTGGCGGCACACCTCGACCAGCTTGGGCAACTCGTCGTGGCGCTGCTTGAGCAGCACATCGATGTTGGCCCAGGCCTTGGCGATGTTGTGCTTGAGCTGCACCAGGCCGTTGTACACCACGATGCCGTAGACCAGCGCCAGGACGATGAGGCCGAGGAAGACTGCGGTGCCGATGCTCATGGAAGGACTCCTGTGGATTCGGCGGCATCTTATACTCGCGCCTTCGTTCCAACCGTTACGCATGCCACAGTGGCGCGCAATCAGCGCCGCCATCGGCGAGAAGCTGCCTTGTCATCCCGATCGAACACACCCTTCCTGCGCCGGCCGGCCGTGGTCATGGCCTGCGGCGCGCTGATCCTCACCCTCGCCATGGGCGTGCGCCACACCGGCGGCCTGTTCCTGCAGCCGATGACGCTCGACCAAGGCTGGTCGCGCGAGCTGTTCTCCTTCTCGATTGCGCTGCAGAACCTGCTGTGGGGCCTGTTCCAACCCTTCGCCGGTGCCTTCGCCGACCGCCACGGTGCGGGCCGCACATTGGTCGGCGGTGCGCTGCTCTATATCCTCGGGCTGGTGGTGATGGCCCATGCCGACACCGCGCTCGGACTCAACGTGGGCGCGGGCTTGCTGGTTGGCATGGGCCTGTCGGGCACCACCTTCAGCGTGGTGCTGGGCGTGGTCGGTCGCATGGCGGCGCCGGAGAAACGCAGCATGGCCCTCGGCCTTGCTACCGCCGGAGGCAGCTTCGGCCAGTTCGCGGTGCTGCCGGTGGGGCAGGGGCTGATCAGCATGGTCGGCTGGCAGGATGCCCTGCTGTGGCTCGCACTCGGCATTGCGCTGATCATTCCGCTTGCCGCGGCCGTGACCGGCACCAGCGAGCGTGGCGGCGGTGTGGAGCAGTCGCTGCGCCAGGCGCTCGGCGAGGCGATGCGCACGCCCAGCTTTCATTACCTGTTCTGGAGCTTCTTCGTGTGCGGCTTCCAGA
>CAZIVV010000178.1:0-4699 GCA_964542775.1 uncultured Desulfomonile sp. | reverse complement strand
CTCACTTATACATCCAGGCAGGGACGGTACAAAAACGGTGTAGCCACCTTCTTCGCTTGGTTCCAGGATTACTTTAATGCGCATTTTTTGATCTCACTTACGGATTAGCTGGGGAAGAATGGTGAGGCAGCCCTGAGTTGGCTAACAGCCGGGAGATAGGAGATGGAAGTTGGGAGATAGGGAAGACACTAAATGCATGGATTCCCACTTTCGTGTGAATGACAGGACGTTGTTATCCTCGATCCAATCTGCGGGCTAATGTCAGGCACGCAAGGATATCTTCGCGTTCAAGCCATGGATAAGAATCCAATATGTCCTCGACCGAGTCACCTGCCGCCAACATTCCCAAAATATGCTCGACAGCCAAACGACGCCCCCTGATGATTGGTATACCGCCAAAGATGTCTGGATTGACTGTTATGCGCTTCAGTAGACCCTGAACCATGTTAATTTACCTTTTTAAACAGCCGGAAGTTGGGAGATGGAAGTTGGGAGATAGGGAACAGCAATTACCCAAACCCATCACCCGGGAATGAATTACCTGACTCAATTACCGAAGTCCCTGCGGGACTGCAGTGGCAGTCCGAGGCTCCGGGAGGACTTCTACATTTTAGCCTGATATTTCAAGGTCAGGCAATCCCGTGCATGGCTGTTGATCTTCCCCATCTACTAACTTACATCTCCTAACTCCCATGTCCAGACGTCCCAACTAACGCTCCCGGGACGATGCCTTTATCCTCGTCCTTCTTTTCGGCGGCATGGTTTCTATCAGTGCCCGCAAGACAGCGTTCACATCTTCGGAAGACTTGAAAACTTTTGCTATATCAGAGTCCAGCATCACAACCACATTGTTCTCGTCCAGTTTTCCGGCAAAACGGTTGGGCTTAGCCTTTTCATAGTCAAATCGGTATTCAGACGGCAACCCTTCTCCGGAAACTTGATTGTCTTTATCGAATCTTCCTGCTTTCCTCATAGTCATGACCTTCTCTCGTGGTGGCAACTCTTGCGCTTATAATTCGGAGAATGCAGCTTGGAAGCTCGGTAAAACTAACAATCAGTAAACGGCCAGTGATAGAATGGCCAATGATCAACTCCCTGTGTTCTTCTGCCGAATGAAGATCATCATCGAATACAACTGCTTATGAATCTTTGAAGACCGTCAACGCCTCTTCAAAACTTATACCATGTTTTCTGATGTTGAGCTTTGCCTTGCCAGCATCCCATTCAAACTTGTAGTTCACTGGCTCTCCGGGAGGGCTTCTATACTTTAGCCTGATATTTCAATGTCAGGCGATTTTGTTTGGAGGCTATGCATCACCCGGATAAAAATTAACATCCCATCGTCCGCGAATCACCCGAGAATGGATTCCCTGGCTCAATTACCGAAGTCCCTGCGGGACTGCCTATGGCTTCACCATAGATTCACTACACACAGGATGAGTCCGACGCTCGTCCTAAACATCACTTTCGTCTAAACCGGCCAGCTTGAGTATATGCATCAGTATGCCCCTCTTCAGGGGTTTTCCCGAATGGACCGGCACTGAAATACGAAACGAGAGGTTATCCTTGCCATAAATGTGATGACTTCCATGGACTCTCAAAAGTATCCAACCACTACGCTCCAGAGCCCTGCATAAACGTCCCCCTGTCATGCTGCTCAAACAGCTATCTCAACAATTCTGGTATTGCTGTCTGGAATGTGAAGGTTATCCGGTTCCGCCAGATAGCCCTCCACCGCCTCTTTTACATTGGCTATTAGCTCATCCAGAGAATCTCCCTGAGAGACGCAACCGGGGAGCGCCGGCACTTCGGCCCAGAATCCCCCTTCTTCAGCTTCATGTATCAGGACGGTGAATTTCATTCCAGCTTACTCGCTTGATTGTTTGATCCATAAACAGCCCTAAACAGCCGGGAGTTAGAAGATGGGAGTTGGGAGTTAGGGAACAGCAATTACCGAAGACCCTGCGGGACTGCACGTATTTTTTCCATTTTGATACCAACAATGCTGTCACAGTTTTTTGTATACATCTTTTCTGTGACCGACGTCCGTTATTTTTACGGTTAAATTATGAAAATCAATGAAATAGATTACCCTGTAGTCTCCCGACCGAATGCGAAATGAATTCATTATTCCAGAGAGTTTCTTGCTTCCCCTTGGGGTTGGGTTGATCGAAAGATCTGAGATCTTCAACAGGATCTTTTTGGCGGCATCCCTTGGAATTGATAATAGCCGTTTCCTTGCCGGATTCTCGATCAGGACGGTGAATGTATTGGTTGAGCTCATTCAGCATCCAACAGCGCCTTCATTTCCTCAATGGTTGTAGTCTGTTCAGGCTCTGTTCGACTGTAAGCCCTATAAGCCAGAAGATAATCCTTCCTGTCATCGTCGCTGGTCAACAAATCAAATTCTTTCTGAAATTCAGGGTCCTCAAACCGGAACTCTTGAGGACTCGAATTCTTGTCGGAACGATCATTCCTTGTGTAGGCTAGAGATTTCATGATTCATCCTGAATAAGATTTGTATGGGAACGGCCCCCGCTTTCTCCTACTTCGATTCGCTGGGGAATCAATCCACATTACATTGTCCACGAATCACCCCGGAATGAATTCCCGGGCTCAAGTACCGAAGTCCCTGCGGGACTGCAGCGGCAGTCCGAGGCTTTGGGAGGACCTTTATATTTTGACATCACACTGTAGTTTACGTGTTGTATTCCCAGCTCGACCCTATATCATTTAACGACAGGACATGAATGTCTGCGGCCACAGGATAAGATTTCTTTCCGGGATAAACTATCCAGAGTCTATCCAGTTTCAAGCTATCTATAGCGATGCGCATTGATCTGGTGAGCCTCGGAGCATCCTGATACTTGATTTCAACACCCCAGTTCCTGGTCCCCTTTTGCCAATACATATCCAGTTCGTTACCAGAATGAGTTCTCCAGAAATAAACATCCTGTTCATCCATATTCAAAGCCTGGGATATCATTTCCAGAGCAAAACCCTCCCATGAGGCGCCAAGTTTTGGGTTTGACTGAACCTGCTCCATTGTCTCCATAGACATCAGGGCATGAAAAAGCCCGCTATCCCTGAGATATAATTTTGGTCTGCGCACCACACGTTTCCCTATGTTAATCGCCCAAGGCTGAAGTAAACGTATCATGAACGCGCCTTCCAATAGTTCGCAGTATTTACGAACTGTCATATCAGAGACACCAAATGATCTGGCAAGTTCAGCATGATTGAGCAGTTGACCATGATAGTGGCTCAACATAGTCCAGAAACGCCTGAGTGTTCTGGCAGGTATTGAGAATCCCAGTTGAGGGATGTCGCGTTCCAGAAAAGTTGATATATATTGGCGTCTCCACATGAAGCTTTCTTCATCAGTCCTCGCAAGCAGAGATCTCGGCAAACCACCCCGTAACCATAATCCTGCCAGAGTTGCAGCGCCAAAATCGTCTAACCTAAACCCTCCAAGCTGATAATAGGCGATGCGACCCGCCAAAGTTTCGGAACCTTGCCTTATAAGATCTCTGGAAGCGCTTCCAAGAATCAAATATTTTTGATCATGGTTGCTATCGACGAGGAACCGCAATAGCGTAAACAAATCGGGCTTGCGTTGAATTTCGTCAATTACAATGAGTCCCTTAAGGTTTTCCAGGGCGAGTTGCGGATGTTCAAGAATGGCCTCGTCTCTTGGATTCTCGAGGTCAAAAGAATGTTGGGCCTTGAATGACCGGGCTAGAGTCGTCTTTCCACATTGCCTCGGTCCAAGTATTGCTGTGACCGGGAACGAATCGATGAGATTTTGGACAGCCTTGATATCCTGTTTTCGTTCTACAAACTGCGGCAAGCTTGGCTCTGCTGACATTTCTTGAAATATCATACCTTAACTATGATATTTCAAGGTTAGATGATCTGATGACACTAACATTTCAGGAGTAATTTGCTGGAATATAAACATGGGCTCACTCATATCGCCTTTATATCCATCTGGTGAACACTGTCACCAATTTTCTTAAATCAACGAGATTGTTTTGCAGGACATCATGGACCAGTCTTCTGTCAACATCCATATATTCAGGTCGCTATCGGATCTTAAATTGCCTGTAGCGGCAGAGCCAAACAAATAAACTGCTTTAATGCCTGTGTATTCCCTGAAAAGACCCGGAAGTAAGTCGAGGCTGGGGAATGGTTCTTTCATCGTCATGAGCTTAAAACATAGCTCCGCCCCATGGTCACCACTCAACCATTTAATCTTATTAACAATATTGGCTTTGGCTAATAATTCAAAAAGTAAACTTTTACCTTTAAGTAATATAACATGTAAATCCGTCATTTGTCAAAAGAGGCTCTGAATAGTGGACGCTCAATTTGACATTACCTTGTCATGAATATAAAGTCAGGCCGTATGCTAAGGGGAATCTCACGGGGATGGATTTGTCCCGCTATATTTACCTTTAGACATAAGTTATCTTACGGACGTGTGAATGAAAAGCACCGAGTATATTTCCTGCAGGTATCCGGAGGATAGGGCCTTGTCCGAAGATGTCGGCATGTGGTGGGCCCTCCATGTCAAGCCGAACCGGGAATGGCGCATGGCAAGTTTTCTCATGCATAAGGGGGTCAGCTACTACCTGCCCATATATGAGCACAAGAAGAAGTATGGATACCCTCCGAGGGAGCGAGTGGCATTGAGACC
>CAZIVV010000177.1:0-2302 GCA_964542775.1 uncultured Desulfomonile sp. | reverse complement strand
TGAAAGAGTTTACAAGTGAAGCTCCGCCATCATCAATAACAGGCAAACGTAGCGTGCAAAATAAGAAGACAACTCCGCTGGATTACTGGCTGACCTTGAAACAGGCGATTATCCCTCACAGGAAATGCTGCCTGCCGAACGGTTCGGGAAATGAAACCGGTGGAGGTGAGCATTATGTCAAACGTTTACTTTCCGAACGGGATAGTGAATCGGCGCTCAAGAGATCGACAAAGTTCAGATTGCCTTTTGTCGATTACATCATGGCGGGTATGTTCATTGCCATAGATCGATGGAATCAGGGGCAGGGGGTCCCCACGTCTACGCTATCCTCAGCGCTTACCGTCAACATGACAGGGCGATTTCAGGACAGAAATTCCCCCAACAATGACAGTATCCTCTACTTCCAGTTTGACAGGGAACAGAGAACGGATTTGGAATCATTGGCAAGACTTGTTTACCAGTCAAGAATGCGACTCTACCGGGATCAGATGGATGTTAAATATGCCAAAGGCCTTGCCAAGGTTAACACATTACTAGGTATCATGCCTTTTGAATGGCGAAAGAAAGCGCTTCTATCAATCCTGAAAAGCCATCAAACGTCTTTTGCGCTGGGTTTCACAGGGGTAATGTGGCCCAATAGCAGGAGATTATCGGCGGACTCTTACCTTACCCGAGCAGGGGAATTCGAAATATGTGAGGCCCACGGAATGGCCTACAGAATTGTATCTCGCACACCCCTGTACCTGGCCGCATACTTTTTCCGCAAAAGGCTGAACTTGATCTTGTCCGCTGCGGCATGGAAGTTCACCAGGCGTGACACAGAGGAATTTATGGATCTGCTGGTAAGCATTCTTGACGATTCCCATTAAACAGTCATGTGAATCAGTATTTAACCGCATTCAGACGGCGAGGTCCTTAATCTTGGAATTGAGAATCCAACCAGACCGATGACAAGAACCACTATTGATAGAAGCTGTCCACTACTCAACCAACCCAGCCTTCCATCAAATACCGGCTTGTTCTGAGTTGTAAATTCTATGACGAACCTCATCATCCCGTACCCGATCAGAAAGAAGCAGCTCAAATCTCCCGGTTTTAAAGGCCTCAAACGCATGAAACACAGAAACGCAAACATCAGTATTCCCTCAAAAAGGGCCTCGTACAACTGCGAAGGATGTCTCTGTAACGGGCCGGCAGAAGAAAAAACCACCCCCCAGGGTAAATCCGTGACCCGTCCATATCCCTCACAATTGATAAAATTGCCGATTTTCACGCATGCGAGTCCGATTGGGAGGCCGAGGTATATTGTGTCGGAAAGTTCCCTGAGATTGACGCGATGTTTCCAGATAAAAATAAATCCGCCGATGGACATGCCTGCAAGCCAGCCGTGTGCGCTCATTCCCCCGTTCCAGAACGCTACCGTCTGCCACGGTTTCTCTAAAAAAGGCTCCGGACTGTAAAACAGTGAATAGCCGATTCTGGCCCCGATCACCCCACCTATGAGGCCATGAAACAATAGCTCCGGCAGTCCGGCAAGTGGTATTGGCCCATTCCTTCTCTGGATCTCGCTTCTGGTTATCAAGTACCAAATGACAGCCCCAAGCGAGTACATGAAACCGTACCATGTGCCGGTGAACGGACCCACCTTGAAAATAACAGGATCAATAAATGGACAGACAGCAGCCATTAGCTCTTTACCAATGGGAACATTCAGAACTTTCCGCCGGCCGATTCCGCATAGCCCACCAACTCTACATGCCCATGACCTCTCACTGACACTCCGCTCATGCGCCCCACAACCGCAACAGGCCCTTCCCAGTAATTGATGGTGGTTGAAGTGGCTGTCACCAGTTCATGCTCCCTGATCAACGCCTCAATGTCCAGTTCAATATCTGCTTTTTCCACACTGATCAGCCAGTGAACCGGGTAGACTGCTCCCGTAATGCCGCTTTCCCATGACTCTATCGTTTTCACATGAATGTCACAGGCGTCAAAACAGGACCATGAGCCATCAGGATTCACAACAGTCCCTGACGACGTTGACGCCATTGTTCCGTCAAGTTTTCTTATCAGGGATAGAATGAATTCGCAGTTGTTGTTGAGAACAATACCGAACCAGTCCCAGCCCCTGATCGATCTGGGCAATATGGATGTTCCAAACTCCCTGTCCATGAAGCTTGTGCCAAGAGCCTCATGCGATTTCCCTTTCCACTTTATGCTGCCCGATGTCTTCAGTGAGGTCAGTGAGTAGTGATAAGACGCCTCTCCCGGTCCACTGGATTTACGGCTCAGACCCATATTC
>CAZIVV010000176.1:0-29674 GCA_964542775.1 uncultured Desulfomonile sp. | reverse complement strand
GACACTAATCAACAAAAGTGAGTGACAATTATCATCTGCATAAACTGGAAGTGAATTGGTCATGATATCTGAGAGATTTATAATGTTTCAGATCCAGATGGACAAAAAATGATAGAAAAAGTTGTTGGTTGCTCAAAAAGGGTTATATCATGAACCCTGGAAGTGTCCGATCCACCACGGTAACATTCTTTGTATTTGCCCTGATTTTGACTATCAGTCCACTGGCGCATTCTGAACCGGGGCTGTTCGAACCATATAATCCGGCAAATTTATCCAGTCAGTCAGGAACTTCGTACCTTGATATAATGGTAGGTCTCAGGAAATACTTTAACAGCTTCACTTCGTGGCAACTTCCTGCTAATGACGGTCCCCAGGACCCTCTCAGCCGTCTTGAATATCCTTGGGACCAGACATTTCTGGCTATTGGCGCTAGCGCAGCCTACTATGGTTTGGAAGCAAAAATGGAGTGGTCAGGAACATTGGGTGTTCTGTCTGATCTAAAGGCTCAGGATAGCGATTGGGAAGACCCCGGGAATCCGAATCAAAAGACAACCTTTTCTGAAGCCGAAGCAAAACCACACTGCTGGATTATTGATTTCAGCTTCAACAGGCAGATTCCCGGATTATCGTTTTTAAGTGGAGTTGCGGGCTATCGATTGAGTCAGTTCAAGTTTACCAATACCGATGGATATCAATATGGCATTTATAATGAACAAACACGTCATTATGAATCCTATTCGTTAGCTTTGCCCGGCCCATTTATAGAATTCAGTCAGTATTACAAGCAGTTGTATTTTGGCTGCATACTGAAATCATCATTAGATTCAGGTGAAATCTCTGGCGCATTCAGGTTCCCTCCTGTACTGTTTCGCCTTCAGGCTGATGCGTCTTACGTGACCGGTGATAGCCATGACCAGCATCTTCTCCGATATGCTTTCGGTATCATACGGTCTTCAGGCGTTGGGTGGCACGTCAATCTCATTGCGGGATTAAAAACAGGTAGATTCAGGTTCGATTTGGAGGGCGACATCAGAGGAATCCATACCCGGGGTGAAATACACAACAGTCAGGGAGATGAAAATGTCGCCGGTTTGATCCACAACTTCTACATAGATGGCGCAAGGGCATGGAGTGAACAAAAGTATTTCGGGGTCAATGGAACCATATCCTTTTAATGAACCAGAACTGATATAGTTCCAATTCAATCTGACGTTAATGGCATTGACAAACACGACCACATTTTTTCAGATGGCCAGGTAACCTGTTAATGAAACTCCTGTTAATCACGTCAGCGACGCTCAACGTGTTCATGGCTATGACCATGGCCATGTTTTACTTTTCACGAAAAACTTTTCCCGGTTTTGGCATTTGGATGGCCGGTGTGGCGGCGACGGCCATGACCTATTGCGCCTTGGCCTTTCGGGGGAGCATTCCCTATGAACTCTCGGTGTTTCTGACGAACCTGTTTTGGCCTTTGACTGGGCTCCTGTATTTTGATGGTCTGAGGCGTTTCCTTGGTTTGCCAAAACTACCAGTCGGGACTTACGTGATTCCGGTTTTAGTGGCCGTTCACGCTCTTTCAACGTTTTATTATCTGAATTCAGGAGCGTGGCGAACGGTTGTCATTTCTGCCGCATTTTCAATCCCTCACGGTTTAACGGCCTGGCTGAGCCTGAGGGAATATTTCAGGGTAAAATCCATATTTCTGCTGCTTCTTGGCCTGGAAACGTCGTTAGCCACTGCAGTGGCAATGGGCAGGGCATTATTTAACCTCACAATCGCTAACTTCGAGTTCATGGTTTCCCTAAACAGTGAATTGCTCTTTTTTATCACCTTCACAGTTTTGGAACTGGTTATCTGTTTTTCTTTCATCATGCTCAATACCGAGTGGTTTGAGAAAGATCTACTGGCCACACAGTCTGCCCTGGAATCGAATATTCGCCAATTGGAGAAAACGCTTACGGAAGTAAAAACATTGAGGGGCTTGTTGCCCATATGCTCGAACTGCAAAAAAATACGTGATGACGGCAACGCCTGGGTTCCTATGGAGGTTTATGTCAGAGACAGAACCGAGGCCGATTTTAGCCATGGCATTTGCCCCGATTGTATGAGGAAGCTGTATCCGAAGTATGCTGACAGCATTCTGAGTGACAGCGCAGCCAAAAAAAAGGAAAATTCCTGACACCCGACCGCCTGTTCACAGATTATAAAGGGGCAATCCCTTGTGAGGGCAGACCTTGATTACTGAACTCCAACTCGAATGGCTACTCCAGAAAAATGTTAAAATCTTTCCTAGGGACCCGGCATTACAATGTGGAGAATGCGCCAGGAGAAAAGCAAAATAATTTTTAAGAGATTGGGGGACTCGAACTTACTCTTCAGAAAAGCGCAGTTAGCAACAGCGTTAGCAGAATGTTAGCAAAAGGGTCTTTCCAGTAAAACAAAAGGCCCCGGTTGAGCCGAAGCCTTGTAACTTATCGGAATGTTTGGTGGAGATGAAGGGATTTGAACCCTCGACCCCCGCGTGGCGAACGCGGTGCTCTCCCGCTGAGCTACATCCCCGTAATCGAGGGAAATTAACACGGGTCATTATTCCGTGTCAATATCCATTACAATTTTTGTTTGGGTCTCGGGCTAATTTTCCAGAACAAGTCACATGCCGTAAATGTCTATTGTCATGACGCAGGATCTTTGAGGTAACATTGGCGCAAGCACTGTGAATAACGCAGTCCATGTTGTATGTTAACAGAGATAAAATCTGAGTGAGTGGTAGCTGTCAGAATGACCTCTTTCTATATTGTGGTAGCCTTAATGGCAATAATTTTCGTAGCCTGTCAGCTCAGCGTGATTCGTGCCTTCAGGCGATACATATTGGCTCGAAGCTCGAAGTTACGATTGCGGAGTCAGTCGGCAATTTTTGTTGTGCTTTTTGTCTTAAACATTTCGCTGGCTTTCTTCTCCATGAAATCAGGCTGGTATTCAGCAGATTCGCAAATCCAGAAAGTATTGGCCGTTTCTTTCTTTACTTACATAGGGGTGACGTTTTCGCTGGGGATACTTCTGGCTATACTGAGAAGCGTTTATTTGTCCGGCAGTCTTGCGATGGCTGGGTATCGGATGCTTCTGATACTAGTCAGCGGTGATCTCGGAGGAGTTGACAATCGGAAGAACCGGCCGGTCGAAGCAAATGTGTCTATGGGAGGCCAACCCTCTACGGCCAAAGACAAGAGCGCCGAAACGATGGATCACGTTAAAGGTTCGGCCGATTCGGGTGGACTGACCCGACCATTTCACGCAGCGGTCCCGAAAAATCCGGAAAAATCGGGTCTGAGAGAAAAATGGGCTCGAATAACCGCGTCAATGACCTTGCTGGTATTTTCAGGATTTGGACTTTACGGGGTGTTTGAAGCGTATTCTGAGCCGATTATCGAAAGATTCAACATGAGCGACCCCAAACTGAACGGTATCGAAAGACCTGTGAAACTGATTCATGTCACAGACATTCATTATGGCATGTTCTACAACAGGCAGGATCTTCGGAAGCTGGTTTCAGAGATCAATTCCATTGAGGGTGACGCTGTATTTTTTACGGGCGATATTTTTCATTCATCGCTAACCGATGTTGAGTCTTCTCCGGAAGTCTTCAGGCAGTTAAATGCGAGACGTTTTGGCAATTTTGTGGTAATGGGAAACCACGAGTTTTACACTGGCGAGAAAAGATCAATAACAGCATTTGAGCAAGCCGGTCTGACGATACTGCGTGATGAGTGGACGACTCTGTCGGACGGGACTGCAAATATTCACGTAGCCGGTCTGGACGACCCCCGTAAAAACTGGTTGTGGGGCCATCAGTTTCCGGCTTTTCAGAATCTGATGCTGAAGGCGCCAACCCAGCCTGGTTACAGGATACTTTTATGTCACCGGCCGGCCGTCTTCCCGATCGCGTCGCAAAACGGCTTTGACCTCATTCTCGCGGGTCATACCCATGGCGGACAGGTAGTGGTTCCGTTACCAAGTTCCGACAAGGGCTGGAGCCTGGCGAGTGTCGTCTCGGAATTTACTCATGGCTGGTACGAGCTGGATGGCTCAAGGATGTATCTCAACAGGGGCGCTGGACTCACGTTCATTCCGTGGCGCATCAATTGTGCGCCGGAAATTTCAGTTTTTACACTGAGCGGCTCTTGACCTTTAGCAACAGGACGGGATAAATCAACATGTCTGGTGAGGCTTGCATGACGGGATTACTCAGCATGGAGGAGCATGAAAGACTGCTGAACGAGGGCTGGCGGTACAGGTTCAGCGGAATTGAGCCCCGAGTGAGCGAAATGAAGGAATTTTACGAGGATATGGGGCTGGAAACGCTTGTTAGACCCGGATCTGTAGAAAATGCTTCAGCCTGTAGTAGTTGCATGACATCAGATGACTATCAGCAGAAACTCAGGACCGTTTACACCAGAGGCGTGGCCGAAAACCTCAATCGCGGGGATGACGATTTGTTTTAGCTGGTTTTTCTTTTAGATAGCGCTTCCCCGAAAACTGGATTCAGTTCCTGAGGGGTATTCCATGCGCTATGTGAGGGGCTACAAGAGACGGTCCGCATCGGGAAGTTTCGTGAAGGATCATGTATAGAGTGTTTTTTGCTGAAAAAATCCATAAATTCCTTGACATGATGGACGTAGAATAGTAAAAATCTGTGTTTACATGTTCGGAGAGGTGTTTCATGAAAACGTGGACCCCAAAACTCGGGGAAGTAGAAAAGAAATGGTTCGTCGTCGACGCTAAAGATAAGGTTCTGGGACGACTGGCAGTGGAATGCGCCCGAATTCTCAGGGGTAAGCACAAACCACAATTCGCTACTCACGCAGACAATGGTGATTTTGTGATAGTGGTTAATGCTTCCAAGGTGAAGCTGACTGGCAGGAAGATGAGCCAGAAGATGTATTACAATCACAGTGGTTATCCTGGTGGTCTGAAAACAACCAGCGCGGAGAAACTCATGAAGGAAAAGCCTGAAGAGGTGTTCCGCAGAGCAGTCAAGGGTATGCTTCCGAAGAATTCTCTTGGTCGTAGCCAGATAACCAAATTGAAAATATATGCGTCTGAAACGCATCCGCATGAGGCCCAAAAGCCGGAGCCCTATCAGTTTTAATGGTGGAGAATTAGATGTCCCAGGATATTTTTTATGCTACTGGCAAAAGAAAAAACGCAATAGCCAGAGTCCGGCTTCTGCCTGGCGCAGGCAAGTGTGTAATAAACGAGAGGCCAATGGATGACTATTTCGGCAGACAGACATCCCGAATGGTAATTCTGCAGCCTTTTGAACTTACTCAGACCGTTGGTCGCTTCGATGTTCTGGTTAACGTAAGCGGTGGGGGTCTCTCAGGGCAGGCTGGAGCCATCAAGCACGGCATCAGTAAAGCTCTGCTCGAAATAGATCCCGCTTTCAGGCCTTCTCTGAAGAGCGCAGGTTTCTTGACCAGGGATTCGAGGATCAAGGAACGTAAAAAATACGGACGCAAAGCTGCCCGTGCAAGCTTCCAGTTCTCCAAACGTTAATATTTTCTTTTCGAAACATCCTCAGTTATTTTATATACCCATAGGGCGTCCAGCTTCATGCCGGACGTCCTTTTTGGGTTCTGCAGCCGACAAGCCGATTTCAGAAACCTGATCAGTTACAGATTACCATTCAGTTCATCCATGATCCCGCGCATGGTCCTTGCCGCGGCTCCCTTGATGATAATGTCCATCATGGGATCGTACGGAGTAGTGGAAAGATTCACCATCATGAGTTTCGCTCCTGCTCTTTTTGCGTGCAGGGGTAGCATTGCCGCAGGTTGGACTACCAGTGATGATCCTATGGTCAAAAAGAGGTCACAATTCTGGGCGTGACGATAGGATTCTTCCAGCACATCGGCCGGCAAAGACTGACCAAAAGCAATCGTGGCGCATTTCAGAGGTCCACCGCAATGATCACAATATGGAACGGGGGTGTTTTCTCGTAACATTTTTTTGGTTATTTCTTCCCGTGGCCATCGTTTGTGACATTTGAGGCATGTTACTTCAAGGACTGTTCCGTGGATCTCGTAAGTTTTGTAAGGATCTGAACCTGCCCGGTGGTGTAGTCCGTCGATGTTCTGTGTTATCAGCGCGGTCATTTTACCGGATTTCTCTATCTCGACCACTGCCTTGTGGGCTTCATTCGGCTGGGCGTCCCTCATGGCGGGATAACGCGCATGGTCGTAATCCCAGTAAATCTTGCGGTATTTTTCCGATGACATGAATTTCTGATAGGTCAAATCATCCTGATTGTATTGCGACCATATTCCTCCGGGTGATCGAAAATCAGGAATTCCGGATTCGGTTGATATGCCTGCTCCCGTAAACACGACTATGCGTCGGGCTTTCAGGATCATGTCAGCGGCTTGTCTTATAAGGGTTTTATCCATTCCGGTTGCCTCCGAAAGGGGGTGTCTTTAGTGTCGGGCCGCCTCGATTGAGGCCCCTATCAGCGCCGCACGGTCATTAAGTATTATCTTGACAGGTATCGACTGCATTAAACTTTCAAAGCGGCCTTTGTTGCACAAAGCGCTCATGAATGGGCCGTTAATGAGTTTTGGAAGAATTTTGGGGCTAACGCCGCCTCCAAGATAAATTCCTCCGGTTGTCATTGCAGTTAGCGCCAGGTTACCGCAAATGGAGCCCAATATTGAAACGAAGACGTCAAGGGTCTCGTCACATAATGGGTCATTCTCTTCAAATGCGAACCGGGTTACGAGTTCGGACGGATTGTCGGCTGATAAAATGTAGTTGATTTTGTCGTTATCGGCATGTTTTTTCAGGCTGGACATGAATGAGAATATTTCGGCAATTCCAGGTCCGGCAGCCAATCTTTCCACGCTTACCCGCTCAAATTTTTTCATCATGTGTTCGAGCAGACCGATCTGCAGGGGAGACGTGGGAGCGAAATCGACGTGACCGCCCTCTGATGCTATCGGGAGGTATCTTGAGCCGGTCCACACCATCAACGCCATTCCCAAACCGGTTCCCGGGGCTACTACTCCTATGACACCCTGTTCATGGGCCCTCGCGTCATTCAGAATTGCGTACTCATGTTCGTATAGCGTTGGAGCCGCGAGCGCCGTTGCTACAAGATCATTCAATATTGTCACAAATGGGATGTTGAATATGGATTTCAGTTTCTCAGATGAAACAGTCCATGTAAGGTTGGTTGTCCGGCATTCGCCATCAAATACCGGTCCAGGTACGCCAAAACATGCTGACGATAGTGATTCTGAGCGTGAAGCCATGAATTCTGAGACGATATCCTCAAGAGATTCATAAGCTTTGCTGTCATAAGTTTTAGAATCTATCAGCTTCGGTCTGTCTTGCGCGCGTTCAAATAGTCCAATTACGGATTTTGTGGCGCCAACGTCGCCTGCGATAAAACTCATTTCAGACCTGTCCCTGATTAGTTGTTTGTAGGGCGGTTGCAACTCATCTTAACTACAGAATAGCAAATCGCGAAGCTCCTGTCGTCATTATCAGGCAGTAATCCGGGGGGAGCGCTCAAGAAAAACATAATAACGGGGCGCGGCAGACCGGCTTTTTTTTACCTCCAGTTAACTGATATACTATCGGCATGAAGGACTGAGCCTTAAACTTTGATCATGAATTAATTACAAAAATGGGGAGATACCTTGAAGATAGCCTACTTTGAGTGCTTTTCCGGGGCATCCGGTGACATGATCCTCGGAGCGCTTCTGGACGCCGGACTGGATTTTGACGCCTTGAAAAAGGAGCTGTCAGCGCTGAAGCTTGCGGGTTTCAGTCTTCAAAAAGAGCGTGCGCTAAAGGGAGGCATTCATTCGACCCAGGCTGATGTCGTACTGGATCGCTCAATGGATGTCGAATCCAGAGGACTTGGCGTGATCACGCAGATGATCGAGGCGAGTAATCTGGAATCAGGGATAAAGTCAGACGCCATAAGAATATTTAACAGGTTAGGCGCTGCGGAGGCATTTGTTCACGGCGTTTCAATAGAGGAAGTTCATTTTCACGAAGTTGGGGCCATTGACGCCATTGTGGACATCGTCGGATCGGTCATAGGATTAAATCTGTTGGGTGTGGATGAAATTCGGTGTTCGGCCATTAATGTGGGAGGGGGCTTTGTGAAAACTGCTCACGGAATTCTGCCTGCGCCGGCTCCCGCTACTCTCGAACTCATGAAGGGATTGCCATGCTATTCGACCGGAATGATCGGTGAGACGCTGACACCTACAGGAGCCGCCATACTATCGACTCTAGCGGTAAAATTTGGACCTGCGCCAGAGATGAACATATTATCGGTAGGTTATGGAGCAGGGAAAATGGATCTGGAATCGCCTAACGTGCTCAGGCTTGTGATTGGACAGGCTCAGGAGGTTGTCATGGTCGATCCAAACCAACGGGTGGCCGTGATTGAGACCAACATTGATGACATGAGTCCGGAGCTTTATGATCATGTGCTTGAAAAGGTCCTCAGGCAGGGAGCGCTCGATGTTAGCCTTTCCACAATCCAGATGAAGAAGAACCGTCTAGCGGCTCAGCTTCAGATTATCTGCCCCGAGTCAGAAATTGCCTCAATGGCGGAACTGGTTTTCAGGGAAACCACGTCAATAGGTGTGAGATGGAGAATTGAGGACCGAATAGTGGCGCAAAGATCGATAACAAATGTGGAAACGGGCTTTGGAGTGGTTCGGGTCAAGATAGCTTCGCGAAACGGCAGAATTGTTAATCTCGCTCCGGAGTATGACGATTGTAAAAGGTTGGCCGTAGAAAATGACATACCCCTGAAGACGGTCATGCTGGCAGCCTCGTCCAAAGCGTCCGAACTTTTCAGCAAGGATCAGACCCATGAAAATTGAGATAGCGCTTTATGCTTCACTCGGAAAACTTGCTCCCTCCAAAAAGGCCGGTGATTCTTTCCTGGTGGAGCTTGATGATCACGCGACCGTCAAAGATGCGCTCGAAAAAATCAATATTCCTGCCAAACCACCGTTGATAATCTTTGTCAACGGTCGTCATTCCGGGTTTGAAGGGGGACTGACCGACGGAGACCGGCTGGCGATATTTCCTCCGATTGCCGGAGGCTAACCGAATCGGACAGGCGCGGACATTATGTCCCAAAAGGCATAACCAATCAGAATTATTATTGTTTTTAGTGTTTTCTCCTTGACACTTCCTACCTGGCGAAATAAGATTGGCAGAGTCGTTTTCCATTTTTAGTGAAGTAAAATTTTCATACGAAGTCATCCGATAATTCTCACAACTCTCCAATCATCACATTTTTGCTCAAACAGGGAGAAAGCTCATGGATAAGATTCTCAGAATTAATATGGGGGCGGAAGGCGCTCCCAGCATGACGGTAAGTTCTGTAGGCGCCTACGGCGGCCTGGGGGGCAGGGCGCTAACATCGGCAATAGTTTCCAGCGAGGTTCCACCGCTTTGCCACGCATTGGGCGAGGAGAACAAGCTTGTCATAGCTCCCGGGCTGCTGAGCGGATCAGTGGCTGCAAATTCAGGGCGACTATCGATAGGATGCAAGAGTCCGCTTACCGGAGGCATCAAGGAATCGAACGCGGGAGGCATGGCTTCCCAGACCCTCGCAAAACTCGGATATGCCGCCATAATCCTTGAGGGAAAGCCCAGGGACGCCAATACGTACAAAGTAGTTCTGGACAAGGACGGCGCCCGGGTTGAAATAGATAACAGTCTAAAGATGTTAGGTAATTACGCGACCGTTGATAAACTTGCTCAACAGTATGGTGAAAAGCCTTGCTTTATAACGATAGGGCCGGCGGGCGAGATGAAAATGGCAGCGTCTTCAATAGCCTGCACCGACATGGAAGGTCGTCCGACACGACATGCCGGACGAGGTGGGGTAGGCGCTGTTATGGGATCAAAGGGCGTCAAGGCTATCATCATTGATGGCTCTGGAGCCAGTATGAGAGCGCCTAAGGATGCTGAGAAATTCAAGGAAGCCAACAAGCAGTGGGTGGCTGGACTGAAAAAGCATCCGGTTACCGGTGAAGGTTTGGGGGCTTATGGCACCAACGTCCTGACAAACGTGTTGAATGAAGCCGGCGGATACCCGACAAACAATTTTCAAACCGGCAGGTTCGAGGGTCACACAAAAATAAGTGGCGAGACGCTGGCAGCGCTTGAGACAGAGCGAGGCGGAGTGGCCACTCATGGTTGCCACAGAGGATGCGTTATAAGATGTTCGGGAATTTACATGGATAAAGATGGCAACTATCTGACCAAACAGCCGGAATATGAGACGGTATGGGCTCATGGCGGAAACTGCGGAATCGATGACCTGGATTCGATAGCTATGCTGGACCGCCTTGACGATGACTACGGACTGGACACCATAGAGATGGGGGCTACAATCGGCGTCTGCATGGAAGCCGGCCTGGCGAAGTTTGGAGACGCTGAAGCCGCTATTAATCTGATAAAGCAGGTTGGCCAGGGGACAGATCTGGGAAGAATCATTGGCTCTGGAGCGGCGGTCACGGGAAAGGTATTCGGAGTAGAGAGAGTTCCTGTTGTGAAGGGTCAGGCTTTACCTGCCTATGACCCGCGTGCAGTGCATGGAATCGGAGTGACCTATGCGACGAGTCCTATGGGCGCAGACCACACAGCCGGTTATGCTGTAGGCGCGAACATTCTGGGCATTGGAGGCAAAGTTGATCCACTTTCTCCGGTCGGGCAGGTTGAACTCTCAAGAGATCTTCAGATAGCGACCGCTGCAGTCGATTCCACCGGTATGTGTCTGTTCATCGCTTTTGCGGTTCTGGATCAGCCAGAGACCTTTCAGGCCCTGATTGATATGATTAACGCCTTCTACGGTTTGAATCTCACTGGTGATGACGTGGCGGAACTTGGCAAATCCGTACTCAGGAATGAGCGTGAATTCAATAGAAAGGCTGGATTTACTTCGGCCCAGGACAGGCTACCGGCTTTCTTCTACAAAGAAGCTGTCGCTCCACACAATATAAAGTTTCAGGTTACGGACGCCGAACTGGATTCCGTTTTCAACTTTTAGTTAATTATCATGAGCGCAACGTAGCCATGCGTTAATGCTCAATCTCTTTTGGATGGCGGCCTGATGGACGAATTCAGACCGCCATCTTCAGGAAAATTTCTTTCAATGAACATAGAACGAGATGACAGATCCCTCATCCTGAGACTTGTGGCTCCAATTTTTCAGCAGGGATTCCAGTTTGAAACCAGGCTTGGTGTTGATGTCAGAGCGATATTGACTTCCGAACTCGATTTGGAACCGGAACTTGTAGATCGTCGCGTTGCAACCGTATTCATTAACGGAAAGGCCGTTGATGATTTTCAGACTGCCTGTCTCACCGCCGGTTGCGCTCTGACTCTTTCAGGAGCGATGCCTGGACTCGTAGGAGCATGCTTGAGGAAATCGGGTAAATACGCGTCATTGCGGTCCGTGATTTCATATGTTCCGGAGGAGATGCCGCAGTTCAGTGGCCGGGGGATCATAAAGATCAAGCTTTTCAACACGCTGATTCCTGAATTGGGGCCTTTGTTCCTGTCACGGGGCATTCTCATAAGTCCGGATCAATATGATGACCTGATCGCTTCGATCGAGCGTGTTGATCTTGAATCAGCCATTGGCCGCCAGATATTCATCGAACCTTCAGGATCGGACCAGTACAGGATTCAGGTTCCCACGCCACCGGTCTGTTAACCGCTGCAGATTTTACCTACCTCATCACGTTTCATCTCACGGCTTCCCGGTTTATAAATTCAGGCTTGACCCGGTTTGACTGATCTGAAGGCACGTAGTATAACCTCCGGAATCACGATTGTTGGAGCCGTAAAAGTTGAATAAAGATATTGAGGCGTTACTTCAAAGAATCAATTCGAGGCTTAAATACGCCCATTTCGGATACATCAGGGAGAAACTTGCAGAAATTGGAAGAGATTCGGAAGGACCTGTAAAAGTCCTTGATGTGGGCTGCGGTCCTGGAAATCTGGGCCTCTACTGCCGTGATTTGATAAACCTCGAATGGTATGGGCTGGACCTGTGGACAAATGAACTCGCGCAGGCCCGGCAGGTAAGATCTTACACCGGACTGTGCCAAACGAACCTCGTCAACGGAATACCGTTCAGACCTGAAAGTCTGGACGTCATAATCTGTAATGAGGTGCTCATGTATATGCCAAATAGCAAGCTTTTACTGCGGCAGTTCCGTGAGGCTCTCAAGCCGTCAGGCTGGCTGATTGTCTATAACCCTGTGACGCTGGCGCCGAGGTTTGCATCGGCGGTAAAAAAAGTGATTCGCAAGTGGGCTCAGGCAAAGGACGCCATAGCATGGGACTCCCAGTCTGACTGGAAAAGAGCTTCCAGGGCTACGCGAATAAATTATTATTCCTACGAATCTCTTACAGGTGAAATTTTAGAGAACGGCTTCAGGATTCATGATGTCAGCGCTTTCAGGATATCCCGTAACAGGTTACGATGGTTTAATAAACTGGAAGATAATGTCAGATACAGGAGGGGCGTTACTTCTCTGGCCGCCCGGTTCCCGAGAATAGCCTCAGACATAATCGTCCTGTCATCAAAATCTTAGTCATGAAACTGTATCTTTCCCGAATTCCCGGCGTTCTCAACAGAGCGTCTTCAAAGACCGCAGGATCTAAATGAGAATTGTCTTGATTTTTAAATATGAAATGGTATTTGTTTGACAGTCGGAGCACAGTTGGGATCCAGCCACCATCTCCGCATGATAAATCCCGATCAAAAATTGGTCCCGAGGGGGGATCCGGGAGGCTAAACGTCTAGTGTATCATTTTCGTTGCAGGCGTTGGCTTTTGTTGTAGACATTTATATATTCGACTGTTTTTAGACCATGGATTACGGGGGGATGGTCTTGGAAATTCCTTTTAACAAGCCGTTCATTGTCGGCAAAGAGCTTTATTATATAGCTGAGGCCACTCTAAAGAACCAGAGGCTCGCAGGAGCGGGAACTTTCACGAAGAAATGCGAACGCTGGCTTGCGGACCGTCTTGGCAGTTCCACGGCCCTGCTGACGCATTCCTGCACGGCAGCTCTAGAAATGGCGGGCCTCTTGTGCGATCTGCGGCTCGGCGATGAAGTGATCATGCCAAGTTTCACATTTGTTTCCACGGCAAACGCATTTGCGCTACGTGGGGCTACCCCGGTTTTCATCGATATTCGGCCGGATACTCTAAACCTGGACGAAAAGCTGTTGAAGTCAGCGGTTACTTCCAGGACAAAAGCGATTGTTCCGGTTCATTATGCCGGTGTCGCATGCGAAATGGACGCGATTAACGACATAGCCTTCGGGAATGGCATCACAGTGATTGAAGACTCAGCTCACAGTCTGCTGAGTTCCTACAAAGACCGGTATCTAGGTTCAATTGGTGACTTTGGTTGTCTGAGCTTTCACGAGACCAAGAATGTCATTTGTGGTGAGGGTGGCGCCCTCCTGGTCAACCGGGAGAAGTTCACTGAGCGGGCTGAAATTATCAGGGAGAAAGGAACAAACCGGGCTGATTTTTCCAGAGGGGCGGTCGATAAATACACGTGGGTAGATCATGGTTCTTCATACCTGCCAAGTGAGATAACCGCCGCATTTCTGTGGGCTCAGCTTGAGAAGGCCGATGAAATAATCTGGAAACGCAAAAATCTTGCCCGGATGTATGACAAGCTGCTAGGGCCTTTAGCAAGAAAAGGTTTATTCAGGCTCCCGATGGCGTCGCGTCAAGGCGCGTCTAACGGACACATTTACTACATTGTGCTCGATTCACAAAGAACCAGGGACAATCTCTCACGTTTCCTGCAAACCAGATCTATCACCGCAATCTTCCATTATGTGCCACTTCATTCCTCACCGGCAGGAAAAAAATTTGCCAGAATCAGTGGTTCCATGAGGGTAACCGACGAAATCAGCGAAAGGCTGTTGCGGCTACCGTTGTTCTATCAAATGACAGAGGCAGAGATTGAATTCGTTTCTGAATCGATAGCTCAGTTCTATGGATCAGGAACGCTTGGAATTTGTCACAGCAACGATCTCCTGTCCGACCACCGGACCAACAATGTTAGCCCGTCGAGTGAAAAAGGCGAGCGTCCGCAAAAACTGTCAACTCGGTCCTCGTGGAGAAAGATGTGAGAATATCAATAGTTATACCGGTCTACAATAGCGCTCGAACCATCGGGAAGCTTGTTGCGAGGCTTGAAGCGCGCCTTGGGGGAATTTGCGAGAACTACGAACTAATTCTGGTGAACGATGGCAGTGTGGATCAAAGCTGGAGGAAGATTAAGGCTCTTGTTCAAGTGAGCGATCGAATAACTGGAGTCGATCTAATGAAGAACTACGGACAGCATAACGCTTTGCTGTGCGGGATTCGAATGGCGCGTTATGAATACATAATCACAATGGATGACGACCTGCAGCACCCACCTGAAGAAATAGACAAACTTGTCCGAAAGATTGAAGAAGGATACGACGTAGTTTACGGCGCCGAGATTGACAGAAATCATTCGACAATCAGAAAGATTTGCTCCAGCTTGGCCAAGCTTCTTCTTTCCTTTGCGCTGTCTGATTCTTCAACCAGACAGATCGGGTCTTTCAGGATTTTCAGGTCCAGCCTGCGAGAATCCTTCGAGTCCTACAATGGGTCAACGGTTTGTATTGATGCCCTGCTCAACTGGGCGTCCGGATCCTCAGCGTTTGTCGAGGTTGAGCATGCTCCGAGAACTACAGGAAAATCCAACTACGGATTTTCCGGACTGCTGGGGCATGCTGTAAACAATTTTCTGGCTTTTGACGCCTTACCACTCAAATTGACAAGTCTGCTGGGGGTGTTTTTTGCCATAGCAGGAGCGGTGACGCTGTTGTTTGTGCTGGGAAACTATCTGGTCCATGGATCGGTAGTTCCTGGTTTTGCTTTCCTGGTTTCCATCATTTCCATCTTTTCCGGTGTCCAGTTATTCTCCATCGGCATGTTGGGAGAGTATATCTCGAGGATACACACTGGGGTAATGAGGAAACCGTCCTATTCTGTACGTTATTGTTTAAGATCAAATCACACGGAATTATCAATATCTTGAGGGGGAGATATGATGTTCAGGAAAAACTATCCTTGCAAAATACGGGGAAAAATCAACGCCAAGGCTCTCGAACTCGGAATAGGTTGTGTGGTAGAGGCTGGGGCGAGTATTTCAGACAGGAACGGTTCTGCGGAGTATGTGAGACTGGGAGACTTTTGCTACATCGGTCGAGGAGTTAGAATCACTGCTCCGAGATTCGAAGTAGGCGATTACACAAAGATTCACTCGAATACCATAGGCAATGGGAAACAGCCACTGTCAATCGGGAGGAACTGCTGGATAGGCTCAAATGTGATGCTGGACAGCATGGGCGGACTGATAATAGATGACAACGTGGGAATAGGAACTCATAGTCAGATATGGACGCATATTCAGTTTGGAGATATTGTTGAAGGCAGCCGCTTTTTTTCTTCAAAGGGGATGTACATAGCAAAGGACGCGTGGTTTGTCGGGCATTGTATAGTTTCCCCGGTAGGGGTGGGGGAGAAGAGTATGGCATTGGCGGGATCAGTAATCACAAAGGAAATGCTACCTAATCATGTTTACGGTGGGTCTCCGGCCAAGGACCTGAGCGACAAACTTGGGGGCCAGTTTGAGAATCTGAGTGTGAAACAGAAATATGTGCGGATGCGCTCCATCGTTGATCAGTTCGTATCGCGCTACCGGAGGTATGAGGGTAAGCTGGAAGTTGTTACTTCAATGAGGAAAAGAGTAGATGGGGTGACCTACTTCAATGTTTCGGACCGCACCTACACCAAAACCTATAGCGAGGCAGAAGTTGAGTTTCTGAAGGCCAACGTTCCACTGGTCAAATTCGTGCCCATGGTAGAAAAGTGAATCGTTCAGGCGGAAATCCGACCATAATCAGGCGGTGTCAAGCTACCGCTGAAAGTGGAATGGCAAAGCGGGAACATGAGGAGATGGCCCAACACCGTTGGCTGTATTTTGTCAGGGTCTTGTGGCCATTATCACCTGTTCCATGTTTGGGCCGTCAATGGCGAGCCTGGGTTCAATGAATCCGCAGCTAACAAGGTCCTCGAAGACTTCTTTGACCGTGTAGGAATTCCCGGCGGTCGTGGCTACCAGCATGTTAACGGCAAATATTGCGCCTTGGGCGGGCTTTGTCCTTGTCTCATCCAGAAAGAAATCCCTGATGAGAATTGTCCCGCCGGAAACCATGGCCCTAAGGAGTCTGGAATATAGAGAGCGGTTGGCTTCAGGACTATTTATGTGGATTACGGCAGACAGGAGAGCCAGGTCATGTCCGGCAGGGAACGAGTCTCGATGATAGTCGCCGGCGACAAAATCGACCCGGTCCGATAATCCTTCGGACTCTATTTTCTGCTTTGCCATCCCTATTACTTCAGGCAGGTCGAACAGGGTCGCTCTCAACGAATCATTCTGCCTCAAGAAGCTTACTATGTAGGTTCCAGACGCTGCGCCTACGTCAATCATTTTTCTGTATGGGCGAAGGTCAAGCGCCTGCGCCAACTTTCGAGCTTTTTCGAGTCCAATGGAATGCATGGCCCCTATGAACGCCTCCATTTCCTCCGGGGTCCGTTTCTTTTTGTCTATGAAATCCCTGCTTGTTCCGGTTCTGACTATCTCCGTCAAATTAGACCAGGTCCTCCACATGCGGGCTCGGTGAAGAGCCATGGGAAGAAAAGATCCAGGGTTATTCCTGTCCATCAGATCGCGAACCGGGCTCTCAACGCTATAAGCCCCGATGGAATTCTTCTTTAATAGCCCCATTGACGCCAATGCGTCCAAAAGAATTGTCAGGCCTCTTAGACTGAATTTGTGGATTGCGCATATTTCTTCAACAGTAAGCGGTTGCCCGGAGAGAATGGTGAAAATGTCGATCTCTGCTGCGGTCAGAAGAATGCGGGCCTTCTGAAAGCCAACGCATATTTCATCAAGAGACTGTTTGGTCCAGTTGGGTTCCATTTGCTGGTCCTCTTTTATGAAGGTAGAGCTCCATAGCGCCCTAAAATGAAGAATGCGGATAAAGGCGACAGATGGCATGATATTACTTCAGAACCACGCTGCTGAACAATAGCCGCTTGACGATTTCTCGAAATGCGTTACTTTTATTGTAATCACAACTTTAGGGGTGACGATGAAAACTTTGCTTGGAGCAGCGATTGGTGGAGCTGTCGGTTTTGGGCTTTACCTTTTCAGTTCCTGCTCGGGTCCTGGTTGAGTATTGTGGAGCAGTCCCTACGTTTCAGTCATTGTGGGAAGCGGGATAGGGGCGGCCATGGCCTCAGGATGAGGCTTCAAAAGCTGGATTTCAGAAAATTTCACACATTCACAAGTAATTTTCCAATTACCTGTTTTTAGTCCAGCCACATCATGAAATAAGGCGCCAGTTGAACAAATGGTACGAATTGATTAACTCCTACCAATACGACCTCCGGTATTCTACATAAATTGGCGCCTGACATCTTTCCCACGACCACCGGGTCAAACCTCCAAAACTCTCATTGATTTTTAGTCTAGCAATTCCAGTGAGTTGTTAAGGACATGACAGTTACGCCTTACACTGAAGTCGGGTGATTGACAAAAAGGTATATTTTACTTTATGCTAATGGATCTTTTACTTGATATTAATTGACAAAATAGTCTCTCAATTATATCTTGCGTCACGTCAGGGGGATGCGTAAGCCACGGTATGGCAGTATGTTGATCCAACCTGTCGGCTCATGCCGGGTGGTCGTCAGATTGATTGTCTTTGCGCCTGGCAAATCAATTCAGAAAATAAATATAACCGGTCAGAGAAGTCCTTGGAGCAATCAAGAAACGTACAAAGAGGATTTTCCGTTCAGAGTCAATTTGTTGATTCATTGAAGAACGTGAAGATTATTCTTGTTGGAACGACACACGCAGGGAACATAGGAGCCACGGCGCGTGTCATGAAAAATATGAGTTTGGAAAAGCTTACGCTTGTAGATTCAACTGATTGTGGACCTGATACTGAAGCAAAATCTATGTCATCAGGCGCATATGGAATAGTCGAGAACGCGACAGTCTGCGGTAGTCTCAGGGAGTCGTTACAGGACACAGTAATGTCTGTAGCGACATCTGGACGTCTTGGCTCGAAAAGAACATCGTCCATGACTCCAGAAGATCTGGCGCCTGAAATTCTCAAGATGTCGCGGTTGGGCGAGGTTGCAATAGTTTTTGGAAGAGAATCCCGAGGGTTAACCAACACGGAGTTCACACTTTGTGATCATCACATGATTATCCCGACGGATTCTGGGTTTGCATCCATGAATCTGGCCCAGTCGGTAGCTGTGACAGCATACGAAATCTTCAAGGCGGCATGCAAACCTGTAGGTTTTCAGGTGGACCGTTTCAAACCGGTCGATTCGCGGACACGCGAGGAAATGTACACGCATATCGAGGCGGTACTCTTGCGTTCAGCTTTTCTCAATACGTCCAATCCATTAAGAATGATGCGTGAAATCAGGAGAATACTTGATAGCGCCCGTCTGGATTCCCGTGACGCGAAAATAATCAGGGGCGTCTTCAGAAAGATAGATGGCATGATCAGGACTGCCGACAAAAAGATAAGAAATCTTTCAGACAGTCTGGAAAAATTCTGCAATCCGGAAATGAAGATCTGAAAATATCGTGGTCGGTAATGATTAACATAATGAATCATATAACCTATCCAATTATAGATCCTGTTCTTCTGCGGGTCGGACCGCTGGAAGTCCGATGGTATGGAATGATGTACCTCGTCGGATTTACCATAGCCTTCTTCATCATCAGGTCGGAATTCAAACGCAGGAAAGGACCGTTACCCGTGGACGCTGCGGGAGATTTGCTGTTCTACCTGATACTGGGTCTGATGCTTGGAGCCAGGATTGGATATGTAATCTTTTACAATTTCGAGGTTTATCTGGAGCAGCCTTGGGAAATTCTGGCCGTCTGGCGTGGCGGAATGAGTTTTCACGGTGGCATGATTGGTATGATCGTATCCGGATGGGTCTTTGCCAGATCAAATAAAGTATCGTTCCTGGAACTGGCTGATATCGGAGCCCTTTCAGTGCCGATGGGATTGATGGCAGGACGTATTGGAAATTTTATCAACGGGGAGTTGTATGGGCGAGTCACAGATGTGCCATGGGCGATGGTTTTCCCTGGCGGCGGAGCATTACCTCGGCACCCCTCCCAACTCTATGAGGCTTTTTTTGAGGGACCTGTTCTGTTCGTCATCCTATGGCTCCTGCGCCGGCGGATGACAGTTAACGGCTCGATATTGGCGCTGTTTATCTCCCTCTATGGTTTTTTCAGATTCATGATCGAATTTTTCAGAGAGCCGGACGTTCAGCTGGGATACCTGTATCTGGGACTCACAATGGGGCAGATACTTTGCCTGTTCATGATGATTGGTGGAGTGGTCCTGTTTTGCGCCGTCAGAAGGTTATCCAGATCATGAAGATAGATTTCCGGAGACTCGACATCGGAATGAATATGTATACTGATAACTTGCTTCGCTGAAGACAAGCCCTTTTTTAAAGTGAGAGTGACTATGTTAAGCCAAAAAACTTCAACCTGGACAACTTCAGTAATTTTCGCGGTGGCATCCCTGTTTATGCTGGTGATGGGGCTGGCATTTTCGCCAGGAAACGCAAGCGCGAACAAGGAGTCGTTGATGGGTTCCCCCAAGCTCATTCCAACAACTCCAGATTCATACGAAATCCAGGATGACTTCATTCCAGTTCGTCCGGACATAGCAAAGTCATTCCTGGAACCGGTCCAACAAACCCTGTCAGCGGAAAGCAAAGAGCCGGTAGTGAAGCCCCAGGCTTCTGTTGAGATCCAGCAGGCTGAAAGTAACACTGCTGATAAAAAAACCGACAAACCTGATCCGGAAAAAAAGGAAGCCGCCAAATCCACGATTGACGAAAGTCAGGCGAATTCGCCCAAGAAACCAATGACCATGAATGATCTGGTAAAAGTGGCGACTGAGAGTAAAGCCTCCGGAGATCTCAAGAAAGCGCTGGAATCACTGGAGCAGGCTGCCAGAATGGCTTCGTCGGCGTCAGACAAAAAAGCCGAAGCCCTGATTTCGAGATCGGCGGCGGAAACGGCCAGGGAGTTGGGGTTAAACGAGCTGGCGCTCCGATATATCCAGAAAGCAATTGAGATAAACAGGACGGTGAAAAATGCCAGGGGTAGGAGCCTTGATCTGATCGTGGCCGGGAAAATACTTCAGGACAAACAGAATTATTCCGAGGCTCTGACGGCTTTCGAGGAGGCCATGAAAATTCTCCCGGTCTCAGAACATTCTGAAACACCGGTTATTCTGGGGAATTCCGCCGACATTCTGGTGAAGCTTCAGAAATATCAGGAAGCTCTAGGCGCCCTGAACAGGTTGGGGGCTTTTTACGGCAAGACCAACAATCCCGTCGGTCAAGCCAACACACTTCTCAAAGCAGGTCAGGTTTATCTTCTGAAGTCCGATCAAAAGGCGGCCAGAAATGAGTTTAAAAAAGCCGAGAAAATTTTCAGGGATCAGAATCAGACACAACAGTTGGGAGAGACGCTTCTTCGTATAGCTTATCTGGATCAGTTGCTGGGCGCGCCCAAAGAAGCGGAGCAAGCGCTGTCAGAGGGGCAGAGGTTACTGGGCGGTTCTGATCATGCCTCCATAGGGCCTCTACCGCTGTATGTCACGGGGATGGCTCTATACTCTGATGGCAAGACGGATGAAGCCATAAAAAAACTCTCCGAGGCTCTGGAAAAGTATGTCCAGAGCAATGATAGCGAAATGGCTCTTCGTGTGAGATTCAATCTGGCTCAAATAAATGCTGAACAGGGTAAATTCAACACCGCCCTGGAATTGGCAAACAAAGTCATTGAGGAGTCAAAGACCGTAAATATTCCGGAATGTGAAGCCGGAGCTCTACTCATAAAGGCTGAAGCCGGTATGCGTCTGGGACAACTGACAAAATCGGTTGAGTTAGCGCAAGAAGCTTTGACCATTTACCGAAAACTGGGTTCTAAAGATGGCTCCATCGCGGCCCGTCTACTCATGGCTGAGGGTTACGGCGATCTTGGGTCTCCAGCGACTTCGGTAAAGTTGCTCAAAGAGTCGATAGAAGAAGCAAAGTCTGGGGTAAGCAGGAAAACAGCTAACCAGGTGCGGTTATCAATAGCCAGGTTCAGGCTCTCGCGGGAATCCACGGACAAGGCTATTGAAAGCGCTTCCGAGGCTAAGAAAGGTTTTCTTGAGGTCAAGGATTCTCTTGGGGTGGCTGAAGCCGATCTGGTAACAGGTATGGCCTATGAGTTGGCCGGTCAGAGCGCCAAGGCGGATGATCCCCTGAACAGTTCCTTAAAAAGGTTTACTGAACTCGGTGACTCTTATGGGATAGGCAGGGCGCTAACGGCATTGGGAGTTCATTACAAAAATCAGGGTGATTATGACAAGGCTCTGGGCTATTTCAAAAAGAGTCTGGAAATTCGTAAAGGTATCTCTGATCTCAGGGGCCAGGCTGCTAACCTCGCCAACATCGGCAATCTGGTCAGGAGAAAAGGGCAGACCAACGAGGCGATGGAATACCTGAAACAGGCGCTGGCCATTTTTCAGGAAACCGGTGACAAGAAAGGCCAGGCCGACGTTTACACCAACATAGCCCATATAGAAGTTTCAGAGTCCGCTACCGGAGGAGCCCTGGAAAAATTCAAGAGGGGCCTGGAACTTCACAAAGAGGTGTCTGACACACGCGGCTCAGCAATAGATCTTGTTGGGATGGGCGGGATATATATGACCAGAGGCGAGATCGAAAACGCCGCCAATTGTTTCAGGGAGGCTGAAGCCTATACAAAGCGCATAAACAATCCTCGAGCCGAAATTGCGCTTTATTCCGAGCTTGCTATGTTTTACCGGGCAAAAAGAAACAACGCGGAAGCGCTGGCATATCTTAAACGGGCTCAGGAACTTGCGACCCGGATCAAGGACTTGACCGCCGCCTCAGCATTAAACGTGAAAATTGCTTCTCTGCTCGAGGATTCCGGGGATTACGCAAGGGCAATTGTTCTATTGAATCAGTCACGCGATGAGATGGTCAAACAGGGTGATCGCAGGGGCGAACTTTGGGCAATCGGCGCTATCGGAATAGTTCAGGCAAAAATGGACGATTACGAATCGGCCCTCAAGAACCTCGAACTCGCAGCCAGGTTAAGGTCCCAAATGGGAATCACTCCGGCTAGATCACAGGAAATTGACTATTACATGGGAGAAATCTACGAGGGATTCGGAGATTATGAGCGAGCCCTGGAGAGCTACCATCAGGCGCTTTCGCTTTCAGAAACCCGCGGAGCCGATGTGCTTGTGGGGCGAATTTACGACAGAATAGGAACCATTTATTTCAGAACGGAAGAGTACGCCAAGGCAAAGGAATTTCTTGAGGAGGCTCTGAGGACTCATCAGGAGACCGGCGCACTCGAAATGCAGAAGATCGAACTGATTCGACTCGGAGACATAGCCAGCAAGATGAATGAGCCGGAGAGGGCCTTAAAATACCAGCAGAGGGCTTTGACCCTGACAAGGGACACAAAGGATCGAAAGAGCGAAGCCAGGACTCTCACCAGGATAGGAACACTCAATCAGTCGGTTGGCAAGCCGCGCGTGGCCCTGGAAGAATATAGGGAAGCCATGAATATCCGTTCGGCGTTGGGTGATCGTCGTGGTGTGAATGAAAATCTGCTGCAGATTGCCATGCTGACTACTACACTGGGTGACTATGACACAGCTCTGGGTGATCTGAAACAAGCCCTTGAAATTGCTCAAGCTTCGGAAGACAGGAGTATGCTTTGGAAAGGCTATTTCATATTGGGGAGAACCCTGGAGGAGAAGAAAAGTTTTGGGGAAGCCCTGGAAGCTTATCGCAAATCCCTTAGTATTGTGGAATCCATGGAAGCAGATTACACTGAAGAGTCCGACGAAGATGATTTCATTTTTGGAGGCAAGACAACCCTTTTCGAGACTACTTTACGTGTAATGATGACTCTGGCCCGTAAGGACCCAGGTGGCGCTTACGACAGCCGGGCACTGAGAATCGCGGAAAGCCTTAAATCATCTTCTTTCGAAAATACACTGGCCCGGATCAATGTTGAAAACTTTTCCGATGTCCCCAACGATCTACTTATAAAGGAAAAAAGTCTAAGACTGTCTTTGAGGAGACTCAACGACAAACTGATGGAAGAAAGGTCGAAGGCAAATCCAAATCAGGCTGTCATCAAGAAACTCATAGAGGAAAGAAAATTAAAGGAAAAGAGTTACAGTGTGCTGCGTGAGGAATTTGCGAGGGATTATCCCGCTTACGCAGATCTTAAGCGGCCCAGGCCCATGTCCGCTCACGAATTGCAGAAATCCCTCGATCCCGATGAAGCCGTAATACAGTATACCGTTACTCGAGGCCGCACCTATATCTTTGCAATAGACAAACAGAGGTTTCACACATTTTCTGTCGATTATCCTTTCGCAGAACTTGAAAAAGATGTTGATACAATAGTGAGACCTCTTCAGAAAGTGGATTCTCAATCCAACTGGGACCCATCGGTGGCCTACAAGATATATTCGCGAATATTCCAGCCAGTAGAGTTCATTCTCAGCGGCAAAAAAACAGCCATCATTGTTCCCCATGGACCGCTGAAATCTTTGCCTTTCGAGATACTGGTCGACTCAAAAGCATTTCAGTCGAGACGATTCTGGTCGGCAAATGAAAAGCCCACGTTTTTACTCGAGAAATACGCTTTCGCCTATGAACCGTCTTCCTATCTGCTTGCGTGGTCCCGGAAAATTAACAGGAACAAACGTCCCGGCTGGAATGTCGTGGCCTTTGCAGATGCTCTGTATAACGATGCAGACAAGAGTCGGGAACTGAACCCAGGCGCTCACAGGTTACTCGGTTCGTTGAACGCCGTCCCATATTCTGCTCGTGGAGATCAATTGAAGCCACTGCCTGGAACCAGAAAAGAGGTTTCAGAGGTTGCCAGGCTCGTAGGAGGGCCAACACAGGTTTATTATGGCCAGGAAGCTACAGAGACCCTTTTCAAAAAGGCAGATCTTTCGCGCTATGCCTACATTCACCTCGCAACTCATGGGGTGCAACTGAAAGGAGCGGGTAAATTCCAACAGCAGCCGGCTATTGTTTTCTCGATTTTTGGGGACAAGGAAAATGACGGTTTTCTTCAGTTGGGCGAAGTTTTTGGCCTGAAACTGAATTCTGACATGGTTGTGGTGTCATCCTGCCTGACTCCATCCAGGATTTCCTCAGGCCAGTCGTCCGGCCTTTACGAACTCTCAAGAGCTTTTATGTTCGCCGGCGCCAGCTCGGTTATACTGAGCATGTGGCAGGTAAACGATGACAGCACTGCCAGACTTTTTATCGACGTGTACAAGAATCTGCCTGACGGATCAAAAGCTGAGGCTTTAAGGAAGGCCAAACTGGAACTGTTGAGAAGCCCTGGAACAAGCCATCCTTATTACTGGGCGCCGTTCATTCTAGTGGGAAACTGGAAAGTCAAATACGGCCCCAATCTTAACAAGGAAGCCCCGGATGGTATAGGATTCAATGCGGTATCAACATGGCGTAGGCTACTAAGCATGTAAAGCGCAGCAGTATAACGATTCATGCAGTCATTCAGAAATGTAAGGATGCAATGATGCGAAAAGATGTGTTGAGCATACTCATTGGCGGCGAGGCGGGTCAGGGGCTGGTTACGCTATCCCAGATACTGACCCGGGCCCTTGTCAGGGCTGGCTACCATATCGTGGTTACCCAAAGCTATCATTCCAGAATACGCGGTGGACACAACACTTACGCGCTAAGGGTTTCATCCCACCAAATAGTTTCGCCGAGGGAAGGTATCGACATACTGATGGCTTTAAACCGTGAAACTGTCGAACTACATTCTTCGGAACTCAACCCCAATGGCATCATTGTCCTGGATGAGGCCCTGGAGATGGTTAATACATCTCATGTATCTGTGCCTTTCAAGTCGTTGTCCTCCGACAAATACTGGAATGCCGCAGCTGTTGGTGTGCTTTCCGGGATAATAGGGCTGGATGAGTCTGTGGTAGAGAGTTCAGCCAGGGACTTTTTCTCGAAACACGCGTCGGGCGCCTCTGAAGAGAATATGAAATCCCTCAGGGCCGGCAGAGACTGGATGAGGAACAACCTGGAGGATCTTCATGGACTGTCCATCCCGTCGGACCCAAAAGGGCGTTTGATGATGAACGGGAATGAGGCGATAGCATTGGGCGCGTTTTCTGCCGGAATGAAATTCTGCTGTTTTTATCCTATGACTCCTGCGACGTCTGTGGCTCTTACCATTAGTGAGCACGCCTCCAGACTGAATGTAATAACAGAGCAGGCTGAAGATGAAATCGCAGCGATCAACATGGCCATTGGGGCTTCTTTTTGCGGAGCTCCAAGCCTGGTTCCTACTTCGGGAGGAGGTTTTGCCCTGATGGCCGAGGGGCTCAGTCTCTCCGGAATGACAGAGACCCCGGTGGTTCTGGTACTGGCTCAGCGGCCTGGACCTTCAACCGGGCTACCGACCAGAACAGAGCAGGGCGACCTCGAATTTGCCCTGCACGCCGGACACGGTGAATTTCCTAGAGCGGTCTATGCCCCGGGGTCGGTCACCGAATGTTTCTGGATGACACGCAAGGCTTTTCAAACTGCCGATGATTTCAGAATACCGGTAATCATAATGACAGATCAGTTCCTGGCGGATTGTTACTGCGCGGTCGAGCCCTTTCCTGTGGAGGAACTAAGCCCTGTCGATGTTTGCGCTCCCTCTGGAACAGATTCCAGACCACACCTGACTTATAAGATCACAGAGACCGGAGTGAGTCCGCGTCTGTTCCCGGGGCTTTCAAAGGAATGCGTAGTCGCTGACAGTTCAGACGAGCTTGTCATTGCGGACAGCGATGAGCACACAGAAAATGGTCATTTGACGGAAGATCTCTCTGTCAGGGTAAAAATGGTCGACAAAAGAAACAGAAAGCTTCCAGGTCTGAGAGAGCAGATTGTTGAGCCTTCTATCGGCGGAGATAGTGAACCTGATCTGTTGCTCGTGTGCTGGGGTTCCACCAAAGGGGCTGTTCATGAGGCTTGCGAGGACTTGAAGAAACTTGGATTGAAGGCCGCTTATGTGCATTTTTCACAGGTTTGGCCTCTTGACTCCACATCCGTAAAGGAAATACTGGACTCGGCCAGGGTGATCATTTCCGTGGAGAGTAATTCCACTGCTCAATTTGCCAGACTTCTTCGTAGGGAAACAGGCCATCACATAGAAAGAAACGTGCTCAGATATGATGGGCTTCCAATAACGCCAGAATACATAATCGAAAAGATCAAATCAGGATTGTACAATGTTTGAACTCAGTGATTACGGCGAATATGAATCCGCATGGTGTCCCGGTTGCGGAAATCATTCCATATTGAAGGCAGTTAAAGACGCTTTGTTCAATCTGCAGCTGGCTCCGTACAACGTGTTGTTCGTTTCGGGAATAGGGCAGGCCGCCAAAGCGCCACACTACCTCAACGCAAACGTGTTCAACGGCCTGCATGGTCGATCCTTGCCAGCGGCTACCGGAGCCAGAATTGCCAATCCAGACCTGACGGTCATAGTGGAGAGCGGAGATGGCTGCCACTACGGAGAGGGAGGCAACCACTTTCTGGCGGCCATCAGGAGAAACATGGACATCACAATAATAGTTCATGACAATCAGGTCTATGGACTAACCAAAGGCCAGGCCAGTCCGACATCAGCCGAGGGTTTTGTTACTAAAGCGCAACCTCTTGGTACGCCTAATGCCCCTTTCAATCCTGTCCAGATTGCCGTCGCCATGAAGGCGGGATTTGTGGCAAGGGGGTTTTCAGGACAAATCGATCATCTATCCCGGCTGATCCAGGAGGGAATCAAACATAAGGGGCTCTCCCTTATCGATGTCTTGCAGCCATGCGTTTCATTTAACAAGGTGAATACTTTTGGGTGGTATAATCAGAGATGCTATGTTCTGCCTGACGATTATGATCCGACTAACCGTAGCGAGGCTATGCAGTTGGCTGATGAATGGGGAGACCGTATTCCCTTGGGGATCATATACAGGAATGATCGTCCCTGTTTCGAAGACCATTTTCCGGTTCTGGGTCTCGGCCCAGCCGTAAAAAGACCATACAAGCCCGAGACACTCAAGGAAATCATGGATTCTTACATGTGATTAGGGTAAGAAATGTCATAGAGGCATTGTAAGACATCAAATAAATATTGATGTGATTGTGAAGAATTCAATGACGATCCGGGAATTGTTATTTTTACTCGACGGCAGCCCGTGGCTGATCCTTATCTATTTTATAGGTTTGCCAGTAGTTTCCCTGATAATTGGTTGGATGAATGGTCAAATCAGCGGGGCAAGTTCACCCTGGAAATATTTTTACTCGATTCTCGTTTATCTCGCCTGTGTCCCCGGCATTCTGTCTACAGTGCTTACAGGATACATGATCTTTTTCACCAGGGAAAATCTTCTCGACGCAAGCCTACTGCTTCACCTCGTTCCGGTTATTTCCATGGTAGTAACCTTGATGCTCATACGAAAGAAAGTGTCTTTTGATGATATCCCTGGTTTTGAGAGACTATCCGGACTTATCACCATAATTTCAGTTACTTTCATCATAGTGCTCTTCATTTACAAGAGCAGGGTGTGGGTGATCTTCGGTGGATCGGTGTTTGTGCTCGCTGCGGTAGCAGTAGGTCTTTTTGCTCTCCTGAAATGGGGAACCTACAAGCTGTTCAGATCCAGAGCGGAGTCTAAGCTCAAAGCGCCGTCATTTGATCTGAAACGATGAATATTATCCTGATAACCTAACCAGCCGGATCAGTCGGCAGAGTTTTCGGCCCCATGGGCGTCTATTCCATATTCCTTTAATTTGTTTTGCAATGTGCGTCTGGTTATGCCCAGAAACCCGGCGCTTCTCGTCCTGTTGCCGTCGTTGTGCTCCAGTGTGACCAGAATCAGCTCTTTTTCCAGTTCCCTGATTGTCATACCAGGCGCTATGCCTGCCCGGGATGTCACCGGAGTGGCGCTTGCCGATTCACCGGAGATTGATTCAGGCAACTCTGAATAGGAAACGTATTCGTCCATGGTCAATATGACCGCTCTCTCTACAACGTTCTCAAGTTCCCTGATGTTTCCGGGCCATGAATATCTCATCATGGCGTCTAGCGCCCTGGGATGAAAACCCTTCAGGCTTCTGTTGTTTTTCTCATTATAAATCTGAAGAAAATGGTCGATAAGCAGAGGTATGTCCTCTTTGCGCTCCCGCAGGGGTGGCAGATTTATGGGAACTACATTTAGCCTGTAAAAAAGATCCTCCCTGAAATTGCCCTTCTTTACCTCATCCTTGAGATCACGGTTAGATGCGCTTATTACGCGAATATCAACCTTGACCGACCTCGTAGACCCCAGAGGCTCGAACTCTCTCTCCTGAAGCACGCGAAGCAATTTTGCCTGTGTAGAAAATGTCATCTCACCAATTTCGTCCAGAAATATGGCCCCGCCATCAGCCAGTTCAAATCTTCCAGGTTTTCTGCCTACGGCTCCGGTAAAAGCTCCCCGTTCATGCCCAAAAAGCTCACTCTCGAGAAGGGTTTCCGGAAGCGCAGCGCAGTTAAGCTTGATGAAACGTCTGTCACACCGACTGGAACCCTGATGCAAGGCGTTAGCAATCAGCTCCTTACCGGTTCCTGATTCACCGAGTATAAGCACCGATGCCTCTGTGGGAGCAACCATAGCGACAGTTTCCAGCACCTGCCGCATCTTTTGCGAGCGACCAATTATCCTCGAAGCGTCAAACAGATTCTCAATCCGTCTTTTTTGAAGGATGTTTTCTTCTTTGAGGCGCCAGAATTCAAGCGTCTGCAGCACCTTGATCTTTAGTTCATCAATGTCCAGAGGCTTTGTAAGATAGTCGTGAGCCCCGGATTGAAGAGCCTCCACGGCAGTCTCCACAGATGCGTACGCTGTAATTATTATCACAGGAATCCCCGGAGAGATCTTCTTGATCTGTTTGAGCGCTTCTATGCCGTCCAACTGCGACATCCTGTTGTCCATGAGGATCAGATCAAAAAACTCTTCAGAGACCCTGGAGATGGCAGTTTTCCCGTCATCAGCCTCGTATACGTCATATCCATCGAGAGACAAGTTTGCCTGAAGCATTTTTCTCTGCGAGGCTTCGTCATCAACAACCAGAATTTTTGCTTTGCGCGATTTCATCTAACTTTCACCTAAAACGACTATTGTTAGCAGAATAATGTCAATGGGCAGCTCTACAACGACCCCGACGCTGAAGCAAGCTCTTTGAATTCATCCACATTTTCATCAATCGTTGGGGCCTGATAGGTGTTGATGGTGATCAGGAATCTCGTGCCTTTTCCTGGTTCTGATTCCACTTCTATCTCTCCATCATGACCTTCAATAATACTTTTGACAATTGCGAG
>CAZIVV010000175.1:0-4032 GCA_964542775.1 uncultured Desulfomonile sp. | reverse complement strand
CCAGCCCCTTGTAGTCGTTCTTGCCTGTAATCTCACGCAACTTCAACGTCTGCGGGGTGCTTTTGTGTACTGAGCAGCACCAGCGCAGGACACGCGACGGGGGGCCGAACAAATTCCACGATTCCTTGGGATTTAAGTGTGACTTGGCGATGCAAAACGGTATCTCGTCATCCACGCATTGCTGCTTGGTCTTTTTGATGACATCATAGGTGTCGGGAAACTCCATCCCCGTGTCGCCGAATACCACCACGAAGCTGCCTTTGGGCAGGGCTTTCTTGACGAGGTCGAGCAGGACACAACTGTCCTTGCCGCCCGAAAACGCCACATGAAAGCAGTCTAGCCTGTCCTTGTATTTGGTGTAGACAGCCAGTATTTTCTTGACCGTGGTCTGCTCGATAATTTCAAGCATCTCACGGTTTGCTTCCACCATAGCCCCTATGTCAATGGGGCGAAGCGATAGGCCGTTAGGTTCCGGCATTATCGGTTTGCCGTCTTCTCCGTCCGGAATGATAATCTCAGGGGCGGTGTAGACATTGCCGCCTTTCAGCTTTGCAACGAGCATCCCGCGATAATAGTAGTTGTTCGCTTCCGCCCACATGTAGGGTCGGTCGGCCTTTCTGTCATACGTCCAATGCTTATCGAAGCCGAGCACGTCCAATTCTGACGCGTAAACCGGGCGGGGTTCTTTGGAGAACCCGGTTGGCGAGGAATTTAGAAGTATCCCGCCCGTTTTCTTATCATAGGTGTACGAATACATCCTCAATTCATCCTATTGCGTAGGGCCTTTGCCTTATCGATAATTTCATGAGCTCTTGCTGTTGTGCTTCTGCCCGTATAGCCGTTCTCATACAGGAACTTGCCCACGGCGGTGTCCTTTAAGGGAATGTCGGCCTTTGCAACTGCATCGGTCATAATCGCCGTGTAGTCCATGCCACAGCTTTTGCGGATAACCGCTCCGGCGTTCCTGGAGTTAACCGATGGGGTATCGAACCGAAACTTCCGACTAAAGCGACGGCAGTAGCTCTCAAGCACAAACAAATTCCACGTCTGACCGCAGTCGGGGAACGCCCCGAATGTGGTGAAAGACTTGAGCGGAAGATAATCTCCATGAACAAACAGCCCAATTGCTTCATCAATTATGTCGCTGTTGAAGTATACATATCTGTCAGCCACATATGTGTTTTTGTCAATGCGAACCAGAACGGTGTTGCCCGCTTCCATCGGAATCCAACGGTGACCTTCACCCGTTAGTTCCTTCTCGTAGGACAGCAGGTCGTCAAGCGAGCATTTGTCGATGGTTCGGCAGTATTTCTTCATTATGGTCAACGCATCAAAAACATCTCCTTTGAGCGAGACTATTTTGCCTTTTTTATCGAACTTGTCCGACAGGCAGATGCGGTAAGCCGCATTGTGAAGGGCTGTAATGGAAAGTTCGTAGTTGCGTTCCTCGATTTCACCTAAGGGCAAATCTATAATCGAGGCATAGCCGCACGCCTTGCATTCCCGCACGGCGGCTTCTCGGATTACTTGCCGCTCTTCATCGGTGATTCCAATTCGGCTGACTTGTGAAAAGGTCTCCACGCTGCTCCAAATGAAGTCGCCGTTTTGAACGAGGACGGACTTAATCCTATCAAGGGGTATATACCGCAACCGCTCACCAAGCTGACTGTAGGTCAGCAGTACATTGTCCGCCCACACGCGTAGGATTTCGCCCTCCAGAGCATCAAAGACGGAAGCGTCCGTGTAGCCGAAATAGGTCTGAGTGAACGACAGCTTCGGGAATAGCTTACGGAGAATGTCGATGAGCATATCCTCGGATACCACGCTTGCTTCGAACAGCCAGTTTTCGTTCTTGGCGTAGAATTCGGCGAAAAAGATAGCTTGAGCACCGTCGGAGAAGTATTCATCTACCAATTCTTTGATTCGCTCTTTAGTCTCTGCAGACACAGCGTATACCTTTCCGTCATAGGTAATTCCGCAAGCCGAAATGTACCTTTTCAGTTCCTGGTGAGGCAGCACGATTTCCTCGCCATAATCCTCTGCAGCAAAAGACTTCAAACGCTCTAACTCGATAGTGGAGTTTAACCTGTATCCATTTCCGAAATGGGCCGAAAGAAGGTGGGTCAGCTTTTTTACGATCTCAGGATCAAGCGCTAGTTTATGAAGCGAAACGGGAGAAACGTTAACTTGGCGTGCATACTTTTGCACCGACTGTGTGAATTTACCGTGTTCGGGCTTATAGGTGATAATGACATCATCCAAGTCCATACCACAGTGTTGGCAGAGATTCCTGATAATTGTCACGATTATCTGCGGGTTATAGTTGGTGTAAATCCACATACCATTTGAGAGCAGGGAGCAAGTGCCGAATTTGGCTCTGGTCGGCAAAAAGAATGAATTGCTGCCATACAACGACTTGCTGTTAATCGACTTAAGGTTCGGGTTGCCTTCAGCCAAAAACCACTCTGTTATTGCCACAAGTAACTGCGACCAGTTGTGCTTGCTCGGAACGACGGCTTGCCCTTTGATTCTACAACTCAGCGGGCGGGTTTTGGCGCAGAGTTCTGGGCGAGAGAAGTCTACGCTCTGTGCCGAATTCATGATACCTTTTGGCTCTGTATAGGTGGGCTGGGTTTCTTCCGATTCTTCTGACTCTTGTCCGCTTAACGACCCTGAAGATTTATACCACCAAGCATCTCTGCAACAGGTGCTTCTCCCACCGCCAAGTTTGAAAGTAAAAGGAAAACCAGAGTCCCGGAGTTTCAGCATTACGGACGAGAGTTCTCTACCGCCAATCACCCATAATGCGCCGCCTGAATAACGCTTGTCCACATGCTGCAAATTGTGACGCTTAATCAACTGAACAACATCCTGCTTTTCCATGTTGAGTTCCTCGGATAGATGTTGCAGATATCTCATGTAGCAGCCCATGCCAGCAGAGAACTTACGCGAAGTGCTCTTGTTCACTTGCTTATAGTTTGGAGCAGCTCTAAGAATGTCCCAATAGGTATTCAGCTCATCAGGTGTGCGAAAAGTGAAAACGCTCCTGCTATCAAATACTTCAGGGATTTGTAGTTTGGCTGGTGCGGTACGAAGCGCATCCATATACTGTCGCACCACATTTGCCGCATATAAAGTACCATTAGCGTTAGGTTGAGTAACCAGCCAAGCGACTATATCTTCAGGGTCAATTGCCTTATTTGTCGTATGTTCAAATTCAATAGCCGATTCTAATTCTTTCATTTTGGCCTTGGGATAGATGGAAGCCTTCAGATACTCTCCAACTAAAGATCTGATTTTGTCGAAAATCTTCATTAGTCTGAACCATTCTTGTTGCGGTCTGCCGCATCACCAGCCTCAACCCATGCATCGACCTGATCTTTCTTGAACTTCCAAAGACGACCCATCCGATGGGCGGGCATCGTATGCTTTTCGATCCATCGGTAAACGGTGTCACTGCTGACACCGGGGTACTTGCCTATCTCATCTACTGATAACCAGCGGTCTTCCATCTCGGCCATTTTCTTTGGCTCCTCATGGACGATTGGTTTTCTTACCAGGCCAGGGGCGGTAACGGGGATGCTGGGCGCATCGTACCGGCATGTGTCTTTGATGGTTTTGTTATTGGAAGTCATACTGTCTCCAGTGAAAAAATGTATCCGCTCCAGCAGGCAATTGTAAGATAACATCCCAGAACTACACAATAATATGCATGGTTTTTCATTATAGAACAGATACATGTCATCTACGGACATTCCAAAATGAACTTTTTTCATCCCCAGCAAAAAATGTTTAAAGGCTGATGCTTGTTGAGGCTCGGGCCAGGTAATAACAGTCTGAGCCAAAAAGCAAAATATGCCACATATAACGTGTAAAGTGAAACGAAATCTCCGGGTATGTTTTTGTTAAAAGTCAAAATTATATTCATTCTTACAATGTGCCATCGGATCGTCCGACAAATATTCCACCGTGCAATTTCTTTGATTAAACAGGCCAAAGACTATCGCCACATTCCAGCTGACGGATTAGCCG
>CAZIVV010000174.1:0-7285 GCA_964542775.1 uncultured Desulfomonile sp. | reverse complement strand
AATAGGTCCATCTCCGTTTGCTGTAAGATTAAGACTCCACAGGGCAGGGGTCCGACCCATCTCGAATGTTGTTGACGCCACCAACCTTATTCTTCTTGAATGTGGACAGCCTCTGCACGCATTTGACTACCATAGACTCTCTGACAGGAAAATAGTAGTTCGGCGTTGTGACGAAGGTGAGCAATTCGTGACATTGGACGGGCTTACCCGGAATCTACCCAAGGACAGTCTCATGATCAGGGATGGAAGTCGATCTGTGGCGCTTGCGGGCATCATGGGCGGTAGGAATTCCGAAATAGAAGACACCACCCAAGACGTAGTAATCGAGAGCGCCTGCTTTGAGATGTTTGCAATCCGGCGAACTGCCAAGGCCTTGGGCATGTCAACTGAGGCGTCTTTCAGGTTCGAGCGCGGAGTGGACCCGGATGGCGCCCTCTGGGCGGCTAATCGTACGGCATTTCTGATGGAGAAGCTTGCCGGAGGAAGAACTGTCTCCGGAGTCCTCGATTTTTATCCAGAGTCGATAGTAAGGCCTTCGGTCATGGTTCGTCCCACCAGGGTATCCAGACTGATCGGAACAGATTTTAACAGGGATCAGATCTCAAATTGCCTCGAGCGTTTGGGTATATCATGTAGAGAAGGCGGACCAGGCGTCGACTCAATTACTTGTCAGGGGCCTTCATGGAGGTGGGATCTCGGCAGAGAAGTTGACATGATCGAGGAGGTAGCACGTATACACGGTTACCAGAAGATCCCTGTCTCCATGCCGGTCGGTCGTATAAAACCCGACAAATCAGCTGTGAGCTACAAGCGAGCCAGGCTTGCCGCCGATCTCATGAAATCGTCTGGTTTTACTGAGATCATTACCATGTCTTTCATTCATGAGGATGCCTGCAAACAACTGGGCATCATCAGTCCGGATGAGAAGCAGCTTCAGCTGTTAAATCCTTTGACGGAAGACTATAGCGTCATGAGACGTTCCCTGTTGCCTGGTTTAATTAGCGCGTTAAAAAGAAATCTCAATTTTAAGGCCGATTCACTCAGGCTCTTTGAAATTGGAAAGACATTCACTCCGGTCGAGGGAAGTGACTTGCCACGAGAAGATCTGGTCTTGTCTGGTGTGGCGTGCGGGGCACGACTGCCGGATAGCTGGCATTATAGTCGCGGAGAAATGAACATATTTGGGAAGGTTGAACCTAGGCCTGAAACTGATTTCTACGATGTTAAAGGCGCCTTAGAAAATTGTGTGGAGGGACTGGGATGTGAGAATGTTGCATTCTCACCCTCAGACAAAACTTTTCTTCATCCTGGTAAGTCCGCCAATATACGTCTCAATGGAGTAGTCCAGGGATTTGTTGGTGAGCTAACTCCCAAGAAGATCAGAGAAAATGGTTTAAGTGGTAAAATTCAGGTTTTTGAATTTCTGCTGGAACCATTCCTGCTTGAATACCGCAAAAAAATAGCTTTTAAGCCACTACCACGCTATCCGCATGTAGAACGAGATCTATCGATACTGGTTGAAACAAATTGTTCAGGAGATGAGATTAAGCACTTGATTTCACGTTTGGGCCATGATATTATAAGTTCCGTGATCCTATTTGATTTGTATCGAGGCGAATCTATTCCGGCGGGATTTCAGAGCATGGCCTTCCGGATCAGATATCAGTCTGAGGATCGAACTCTTACAGACGCTGAAGTCCAAGAGGTTCATTCTCATGTGATTGAGTCGTTGTCCAAAACTTTTGGGGCCTCAATCCGAGACTAAATTTTACCAGTTATCAGGATGTTATGATAAGTGGTTGATTTTGGTGAAAAACTTGTTGGAGCAGTTGTTTGCATTCTCATGAGGAGGGGTGGGTAGGATATGACCATCGCAATTCCGGAGAAACAGTATTTCAAAATTGGCGAAGTCAGTGAAATATTGGACGTAGAACCATATGTGTTGAGGTACTGGGAATCAGAATTCAAGATTCTCAAACCCACGCGCACTAGGGCCAGACAGAGGCTTTATCATAAGAAAGACCTTGAACTACTGCTTGAAATAAAACATCTGCTTTACGATGAAAAATTCACTATTGCCGGGGCCAAGAAGCGCCTGCAAGAGATGAAGAAGCAGACGGCTGCAGAGAAAAAGGCCTCCAGAACTACCAAGACTGCGCGTGTGCGTGAAGAAGTCCAGGCGACCGCCGAGAAAGCGGAAGTTGGAACCTTGGCGGTGAATCAGGATGATTACCGGGACATTTTGCTTGAAATCAAGAGAGAACTTAAGGAACTAAGAAATATCCTGGAGGGTTAGGCGGATTCACGCTGATGGCACAGCAGGATCTTTGAAACAATTGTTAAAGTCGCCGACTATTACAGGTTCATGGTAAATGGATCAATTTTAACAAAACGAATAGCAACTGGCCGATTCACCAGATGCCAATGATGACGGCCAACTGACAAGCCCCATTCAGGATTTATCTCACCGTTAGTTCTGGCTGCACAGTCTCTCCCCCAGGAACGAAGTCTTTTGTATTGCGAGCAAGCCGACAGTTGTTTATTATGTAATAAGTCCAGTGTGATTTTATACTGAGAAAATCGGAAGGAGGACTTTGAGCCATGACAACGCCCATGCATTGTCCGGGATTTGAAACGAACAAGAACCTGTCTTCGTTCTCATGCAAATGTCCCAACTGCGGTAAAGTGGTGGAGATCTTTTCCGATGAATTTGACAGGCCTCATGTCTGCAAGGGTTGCAAGCAGCCTATAGATTTCACGAAATGTTCGCTTGAGGCGAGCGCCTGAGCGTGTAGTGCAATCACAGGGGTCGGAGTCAGCAGTCTTTGATTCTCCGGGTCATGAGATAGTGCTGATCCACCCCCAATGCGTATTGACCGTTGTAGGTCAGTTCATGGCTTTTGGTTTTGTAGTTCCATGAAAATATTTACAAATGTCTCGCCACGATGAAACTCGTTCCTGAACATTCCGAAAGATGCGCACGCTGGAGAGAGTAAAATCATTTGTCCTGGTTCTGCCTGCTCAAAAAGATTCATGGTGGCGTGTTCCAAGTCTTCAAAAATACCAGTAATCTTGTTTTCAGCCCCAAATTCCAGGAGCTTTTCATGTAGTGATCCGGTTGCAGTACCTCTGAGAAGAGCTATCTTTTTAGCCTGATAAGCCGCCAGCTTTGCAAAATCTGTTAAATCAAGTTTCTTGTCGGCCCCGCCAGCGATCAGTAGGATCTCGCGTGTTTTGAAAGCATTCAGAGCTGCCATCCCTGAAACAGGAGTTGTGCTGGTCGTGTCGTTGACGAACTCTATGTCGCTGACTGTTCCAAGTGACTCAAGTCGATGACGCTCACCCTGGAATGAAGCCACAGCGGCTCTAATGACATTCTCGTCCACGGAAAGTAGTCTGGTGGCAACCGTGGCAGCGGCAATATTTTCGAGGTTATGCTCTCCTTTCAGACGTGTTTCCCAAGATTGGGGAACGTCTGTGACGTCGAAGAGCCTTGCTCTCGTTCCGGCCTCACGTGACAATTCCATAGTAACTGGGTTGGCTCTATTGAAAACGCAAAAGTCCCCGTCTGACTGATACCTGTAAATTGCCGTCTTGTCGGCAATATATTCATCCATGCCGGAGTAGCGATTGAGATGGTCGGGATAAATATTTGTGAAAACGGACGCCCGGGGTGAAATCCTGGCCTTGTGGAAACCCTGCAACTGCCAACTCGAAAGCTCCAGAACAACTATGTCTTCACTCTGGACTTTCTCCAAAAGAGGCAAAGTCGCCACCCCCATGATGTTTCCTCCGAGGTGAACCCTTTTTCCGGTGGAGTCCAGAATGTGATGAATCAGGGAGGTAGTAGTCGTCTTTCCTCTTGTTCCAGTAATTCCAACCACCAGACCAGAAAAAAACTTGCAGAAAAGACTCTCATCCATCTCTACAGGAACTCCATGTTCTTCAGCGATTTTCAGAAACCTGGAATTGGACGGAACATCAGCGTTTCGCAGGATCATGTCAGCTTTGATAAAATCCTCTTCATCATGTCCTCCGAGCCTCAAGGTTACGGGCAGTCCTTTCAATCTGTCTACTGAGGATGCAAGCTGATCGGAAGTTTTCAGATCCGTAACAGTGACCTTTGCGCCACAATCGACCAAAAAGAGGGTATCGCCCAGCCCCCTACCTAGCAGGCCCAATCCCATAACTGTTATTCGTTTTCCCTTGAATGTATTTTTGAAATTAAACATCTACCCTCACGGTAAAGACAAAATCACCGGACCATTTTCCGTAATGGCTATCGAGTGCTCAAAATGGGCAGACAGCTTACCGTCACCAGTGACAGCCGTCCATTCATCATCCAGAAGCCGGATTCGCCATGTTCCCTCGTTAACCATGGGTTCAAGAGCCAGAGTCATACCCGCCTCTAATCGAGGATTCCAACCAACCCCGGTGTAATTGGGTATCTGAGGGGGCTCATGCATCCTGCGACCAACACCGTGGCCAACAAAATCCCTAACAACCGAATATCCATGAGATTCCACATGCTTTTGGACAGCTCTTGAAATGTCCTGAAGCCTATTGCTAGGCCATGCCTGTTCTATCCCCTTATGTAGCGATTCCTCAGTAACCTTGAGCAGACGCTGAGCGTTTTCAGGGATTTTGCCTACCCCGTAAGTCTTGGCGGCGTCTCCCACAAAACCCTTGTATATTACGCCAACGTCAATTCCTACGATGTCGCCTTCGTTGAGGATCCGTGGTCCAGGAATTCCATGAACAATCTCCTCGTTGACTGACGAACATATACAAGCAGGGTAGGGGCGCTTGTCGCTCATCCTGTAGCCTTTAAAAGCGGCCTTGGCTCCGGCTTTTCTTATCATCTGCTCGGCTATTTTATCAAGATGTCCGGTTGTCAAACCCGGCTCGATGATTTCTCCGAGTCGCTGGAGTATCTCAGCGACTATACGGTTGGTCTCCCGCATTATAGCGATTTCCCGACTCGTTTTGAGTATTATGGATTCATGCACTTGACTATCCGTTCCTTTTTTTGGCGCTCCTGTCGAAATGAAACCTCGTTATCGACATTATCGATGATGTTCTCCACAAATAATTTAACCACAATCAGTGCAGGCGGAATTGCACGATACTTTATCTTGAAGGACTTCAACTGACAAGAAACTGGATGCGACAGCACAACAAAACTTGACAGACATTGAAGCCTTGGATAAACTACAATTACTAGTCATTCAATTGCCCGGCGCGACGACCGTATCCTCCTTGTTCGGAGCCATACCCTTTATCATGTCCGTCGGGCTTCTTTTTGCCTGAAGAAGAAGTTTATACCATCAAAGGCAAGCGATGTATGAACAAAATTCTACTCATGCTTTATCTGACCCTGGGATTCATGTGTCTTTTTCTGGTGTCGTCCACTCCAATCTTTTACCATGTCCTGACAGAGCCAGAAAGGCAAGGCCCTACAGTCCAGCGGCCTCTGCACATTGAGCAGAGGAACTTCGCTGGGGAATGGTTTGGGGATAAAGGATCGTGGATTCTGATACATTCCAATGGATCAGCTGCCTTCAGGACCCCAAAACTAGGGCTGAGAAAGGGTAGAGTGATAATTAGCGAGAAGGCCGTCACCATAGAAACGGACAGCCGTGTCAAAACCTGGAAAATCAAAACTGTCCCTTCCATACATGATGGTCACTGGCGCATGCGCCTCAACGATGAAACCTATTATCGAGAATCTGATTTTATTCTGGCCCTTATGTCTGCCGGGTCCTGTTCCGGGCGCCTCCAACTTTGAATGAAAAACAACACTATTTACTTAATAGTTTTCTAAAATGATAACCAAACAGTGCGCTCGAAACTGCTTCCCCGAAAGAATCTCGGTGAAATATGAAAGCCTTTATCAGTAATTTCCAGTAATAGATTTTTCCCTTTTCGAGAATTCCAAGATACAGGATTGAACTAAAGAACGCCCTTATTTCCAACCTGTCGAGCCTCTTCTTCCTGATCGGTTTGTATTCCTTCAGAAACTCCAGCACCCTTTGATAATACTCTCGCGGGGAGTAAATATTGTTGAGGACAGCCTGGTAACCGGCCCGTATGGTCTCGGCATCCATTTTGGGTATAAAATTAAGAGTGCCGTCACAATTGTCACCAGTGCAACCGTCTATCAAACGCCCTTCGTTCTGCAATCTCTGATAAAGTTTTGTGCCGGGAATGGCATTAAGAAGTCCTATCATTGCCTTAACAACACCGCTGGACTGAATGAATTTTACCTGGCGTTCAAATATGTTGGGCGGGTCATTGTCAAACCCTATGATGAAGCCCCCCATTACCTCCATGCCATTTCTTTGGATAGTCTTTACCGACTCAACCAAATCTCTCGATGTGTTCTGGTGCTTTCCGCATTCCAGCAGACACTCTTCAGCGGGAGTCTCCAGACCCAGGAACACCGAATCAAATCCCGCTGATGTCATCAGAGTCATCAGCTCCTGATCTTCGGCAAGATTTACAGAGGCTTCTGTAAAAAGTGAAAACGGATAGTTTCTAGCTTGTTGCCAAGGAATCAAATCCCTCAGAAAAGTCTTTACCTTAACCTTGTTTCCAATAAAATTGTCATCAACAATAAAACAGCGGCCACGCCACCCCATGTCATAGAGAACATCAAACTCCCTGATCATCTGTTCAGAGGATTTGACACGTGGACGACGACCGTTGAGCTTGACTATGTCGCAGAATTCACAGTCATATGGACATCCACGGGAGTATTGAATCGACATGGACGCGTAGTAGTTCATGTTGATGAGGTCCCAGCGAGGCAAAGGAGTCTTGGTGATATCCGGCTTTTCCTCGGTAGTGTAAACAGACTGTGGGTGACCGGCTTCCAGGTCACTCAGGAATTGAGCAAATGTGACTTCCGCCTCATTGAGAACCAGGTGATCGATCTCGGGGTATTCTTCCTGCACGCTAGTGAAAAGAGGCCCGCCCGCCACTGTCTTGCGCCCAAGGCGTTTGCAAATGTCCAGAACTTCACGCACGGATTCTTTCTGAACGACCATGGCTCCAATGAATACAAGGTCAGCCCATTCAACAAGGTCTTCCGACAGTTTCTCAACATTCATGTCCACCAGCTTGAGGTTCCAGGTCCTCGGCATCATGCCTGCTACCGTAAGAAGGCCTAATGGAACATGAGCCGCCCTCTTTCGGATGAATTTTAGAATATGCTTGAAGCTCCAGAAGGTATCGGGAATGCTGGGGTACACTAACAAGGCTTTCATATCTGACGTCCTCTCAC
>CAZIVV010000173.1:0-20468 GCA_964542775.1 uncultured Desulfomonile sp. | reverse complement strand
AACCTGTCCCGATGCCTCCCGAATGGATACAAAATAAGGTGCTGCAGGTCTGGGACCTACGCCAATACGGAGTTTCATGGTATGAGCTTGTAGATGAGTTGTTCAGCAAGGACCGGAGGAGGAAGAAATATAAGGACCCACAGAAATTACCCAGAAATGCATATGACACCGCTAAATCATTAATTGATGATGAGGGTTGGCTTATACTGAATGACAGCATTAGAAAAAAATAAAGAGGCCTTCAAGTAAAAGACCTTGCATTGATGACTGCGGATCTAAATGGGCACGATTCTCAAATTGAAGATACAGCCCTTTTCTGTTGCCCTCAGTCAACTGCCAAAGGAACGTAAGCCATGAAATGGCATGATATTCTAATCATATCAATGCAATGACAATTGTGTCCTTTCTTTCCTCGCTATATTATAGGAACATCATTTTGAGAATTTATCAGGAGGTGCGCTGCCGTGTCAGAAGCGCTACTCACAGCGAAAGATGTTTCTACTATACTTAGAATATCCCCAAAAACAGTTCACAGGCTTGTCCGTGACTGTAGACTAGCCTGCGTCAAAGTCACTAATAGGGAACGCCGGTTCACCTTAGAACAAGTTGAAAAATATATTGGGTCCCATTCGACTCATGTAATTGACAAAAAAACAAAACATGAGATACCGTCTCCGCCTAAAGGAGGAGAGAAGTCGAAATCCGTTGGGGAACGTGGATCAGATCTTCTCAGAGAGGAGATCAAGAAATTATGTCGGTAGAGAAAATAGGTAAGAACTATTACCTACGAATACGACTCTTCGGAAAGCAGATCTTTATGAAGACACTGGCCATTTCAAAGTCCGAAGCTAGGCAAATAGAGATGGCTTTCCTTACAGCCACACGGTCGAGCGCTTATAGGTCACTTGATCCAAAAGCCAGAGAATTTTGTGTAAGGGTATTTCAGAAACAAGGCTGGTCTTTGCCAGATGAAATGCATGTCCATGACCCGTTAACGGGTGAGTTAACCTTGTGGGAGGCTGTAGATTCATTTCTCAATTATCCTGAGATCAAGGAAAGCCCATATCGATGGCGGCACGAAATAAGCCTATTTCACATAGTGGAGCATTTTGGAAAAGGCAAAATACTAAAATCGATTTGGGTGCCAGATATTAAGAGATATCAGCTTGAGCGTCTTAAGGGAGGCGCAAAGCCTGGAACTATAAACAGAGAAATCTCCACGTTGAGCAGGCTGTTCGGCATCATGATCGAATACAAGCTCGTCGAGACCAACCCCTGTAGACTTTTCAAACGATTGAGTGAGAAGAGTGGCGAGCGCCAAGTCTATCTCAGTTTTGTTGATGTCCAACGAATAGTCCAGAAGATGCCGGCATGGTGTGGTCCTATAGTATGGACTGCATATTATACCGGAATGCGTCAGGGTGAGATTCTCGGCCTGAAGAGGAGACAATTAGACTTTAGCAAGAGAATTATAACTCTGGAACCCCAAGAGACTAAGGAAGGCAAATGGAAAAAGATTCCCATACATCTTGATTTGTTGCCTGTCCTGGAAGTTGTCTCCCGGGTAATCGCCAGGGGAAATGATACGCTGTTCTTGATAGAAGGCCGACCTCCACATCCTCACTCAATCAAAAATGCCTGGAGACGAAACGTTGGATCACTAGGTTTTACATCAAGTCCACGTTTCCACGACCTGAGACACACATGGAAAACCAATGCTAGGCGATCCGGCATGGACTCTGAAATTAGGGAACGTATTTTAGGACATCAGGCAAGAGGATTGACTGTGTCCGAACGGTATGGCCTTATATCGGACCAAGAGCTTGTCAATGCGGTGAACCGAATGACGTTTGATCATGGAGAAACAGAGATCCGAGTAGCCGCAGGATAGTCATGCCATTCATTAAGATTGTGATAAAGAAGTGATAAAAAGTCCTTCACAAACAAAATCAGGACGCTGCCTGCATTAACAACATCCTGATTTAATTACATTTCATTGGTAGGCGGGACTGGGCTTGAACCAGCGACCCCTGCCGTGTGAAGGCAGTGCTCTCCCACTGAGCTACCCGCCCGAGAGACTCCGTGATACTAGCATTGGCACGCATGTTTTGTCAAATGAAGAAAAAACACGGCGGACAGCTACTCGCATTAAAAACCTGATCCCATTCAGGAAAAGGTTTATGAAGTACTTTGAGTGATTGAGGGCCATATGCCAGTTGGCGCTGTTTAAAATGAGCGGCGAGAAAAACAAGCTTGCATACTTTTTAATTTATTATAGTATACGTATGAACTATGGCTGTATGATAAGCGGGTTGTTCTGGCTTGGCGACCCGTGGGATATGTTCATCGGCCAGTCATGTTTGGGTTCGACAATTTGCGATAACGCGGGATTCAGAAGCCCTCGGATAATTCGATTCCTGTTAAACAAGTGTTCAGCCAGAAACCGAACGGCGTATAAAACTGCCCATTAAATCAGGGGGTTTCAAGTGGCAATTAAGAATATACAAACAGCGCACCTTGTCCACGATCTCAAGAACCCTATAAACATTATAGAATCGGGCGCACGCTCTCTTATTGAGAGACCCGAACGGTATGGAGCGCTTACTCCTAAGCAGGATAAGGTCATCAGACGCCTGCTCCGAAACGCTGTTCGTCTGAGGCATCTCACCAACAGCATGCTCGAAGTGGACATGGCGGCTCTTGGAATTGTTAACAATAGCGAATGCCTGGCCATGGACATACTCAGGTCAGCGTTGATGGAAGTGTTTGACCTGATAGACCCTACGGTTTCAGACGCTTTGGAGAATGAACAGGATCTGGAGAAAATAAGGTCGGTGCTGAAAGCCCACGATTTTTTCCTGGAGGCGGATGCAGGTCAGCTTGCCAGGTCAATAAACACGGATGAGACAAAATTCAGTCTGATCATTACAAATCTGTTGTCCAACGCGTTCAAGTACAAGACAAAGAGTGTTTTTCTGAAGCTGTTGGTAGATGATGAGACAGTTACAGTTTCAGTCAGGGACGATGGACCAGGAATTCCTGACAGCTACCATCAACAGATTTTTGATCAGTATTTCCAATGTGAGAAGGTCGAGGATTTTCCGGTCCGGGGACATGGCCTTGGTCTGGCCGGGGCTCAGGCGCTGGCTCATGCTTTGGGTGGAACGTTGTCCCTGTGTCGCGGGATCAAGGGCGCTGAATTTGTCATTTCCATAAAGCATGACAGGAACTGATTGCCGACCGCTAATTTAAGACCGGGCCTGATACATCTGGATCGGCCCGGCCACCATCCTGCTCTTTTCAGAGACATCAACAGTTTAATTCCTGCTTCTTAGTTTTGAAAGCAGCCTCAGTATTTCTATGTAGAGCCAGACCATTGTGACAAGCAGTCCAAACGCGGAATACCATTCCATGAATTTTGGAGAGCCCATCCTGACTCCGGTTTCCACGAAATCGAAATCAAGCACGAGGTTAAAGGCCGCCACACCAACCACGACCACAGAAAAGGCAATTCCCATCCATCCGTTGTCGTTGATCAACGGGGCTTTAACTCCAAACAGGCCAAGCACGAGCGATATCAAATAATAGATCGCTATGGCCCCGGTAGCGGCCACTATGCCCATCTTGAGATTTTCAGTCACTTTTATTAGCTTTGAACTGTAGGCGAACAGCATGACTATCATAACCCCGAAAGTCAGTCCGACGGCCTGTATGGCTATCCCAGGGTACTGCATTTCAAACATGGCCGAAACGCCGCCGAGGAACAGACCTTGCAAAACCGCATAGATCGGAGCTGTTACAGGAGACCATTCCATTTTGAACACCGTGATGATGGCCACTATGAAACCACCAAACGCTCCAATCATGGAATACATGGAAACAGCCTGAGCGCCCTGTTCGGGATTGGCAAAGAACCTGGTCCAGGAGAACAATGCGCTCGCCAGAACTATGAGAGTCAACAAGGCGGTCTTGTTGATTGTTCCCTGCATGGTCATGACACCTGCCGTGGATTGCGCCCCGGATGCCTTTTCAAATGTTGTTGAACCTAACGTTGGGTTACCAGTTCTGAGCGCTGACGCGTCCATGTCCGACCTCCTTCAAATGTGTATGCTTCTGATGGGAATTGAAAGCATGTAAGTCGATTAAAATTCTTTTGGCCCGGTTCGTCAATTCTATTTTGTCGGACGTCCAGCTTTTATTTTTTGTCACGCGCTATTATATTTTAAGTGGTAAGTTTATTGGCTGTTTATAATTGGAAGAGGGGAAGCGCCATGAAAAGATATGAATATGAAATTACGAGGCATTCGGCGGAAGAGTTCCACAAGGTGGTATATTTCTGCACTGAAAAGGGCGATTGCAGCCTGACCGAAGTCCCATCTGAGGAGCCGCAGGCCTTGGTCGAAATACTCAATGAGCGAGGGGATAAAGGCTGGGAACTGACGCAGCTCATGTTTGGCAGAGATGGGGTTATGGCTTGCTGGAAGAGAGAGATTATCGACTGAATCCAACACACGAGGTGAACAAAAATGCAATCCACAGTAAAAATCAACGGTATGGCATGTCAGCATTGCGTGATGACGGTGACCAAAACCCTGTCCACTCTGGAAGGTGTCAGAGATGTAAAAGTGAACCTTGAAAAAGGCGAAGTTTCTTTTGATCATGAAACTCCTGTTGACATGAACGAGCTACGCCAGAAAATTCAGAAAGCTGGTTTTGAACTTGGCTAAGGCTACTTTACAGATTCAGGGCATGAGTTGCGCTGCGTGCGTGAGAAGAGTAGAGAATGGACTGTCGTCATTGCAGGGCATGAATTCTGCGTCTGTAAATTTTGCCACGCAGAAAGCTTCTGTAGATTTTCAGCCCGATCTTCTGGCACTGGAAGAAATCACGGAGCGAATTTCAGACCTGGGCTATGAAGTGGTTCAGGCGGTTGCAGAGGAAAACGCGACTACCCGAAAAATTAGCATATCCATAGGTGGCATGAGTTGCGCAGCCTGTGTCCGCAGAGTGGAGAATGTCCTCAAATCAGTCGATGGCGTTCTTGACGTAAATGTGAACCTTGCGACATCCCGGGCAACTCTGTCCACTGACCCGACTGGGCCACCGGATCTGTCCAACATCAGGCAGACGCTTGATGACGCCGGTTATACCTACCTGGGAATAGTGGATTCAGACGCCGTTGACCCCGCGGAACAACTGCGTGAAAGTGAAATCAGGGACCTGAAGCTGAAACTGTTTGTGGGAGCAGTACTGAGCGTTCTCGTTCACGGTGTGGCCATGATCCCGATGACATCATCTATGGGGCACGCGACTTATTTTCAGGTGGCGGTCCTGCAGTTGATCCTGACGTCACCGGTGGTTTTCTGGGTTGGTGACCGTTTTCTGGTCGGGGCGTTCAAGGCGCTCAAACAAAAAACCTCCGACATGAACACTCTTGTGGCCATCGGATCAATGTCGGCCTACCTGTATTCGGTTTTTGCCACTTTCTGGCCGGGATTCTTTGCTGAGGCCTCCGGCGATCCACATCTGTATTTTGACGGCTCATCCATGATTGTCACGCTTATCATCCTGGGACGTTTCCTTGAGGCGAGGGCAAAATCCAGGACTTCCCAAGCAATAAAAAAACTCGGATCGCTCAGACCGCGAACTGCGACTGTGATCCGTGATGGGTCCAGTGAAGAAATTCCGGTCGAGCTTCTGGCTCTCGGAGACGAAATACTAGTCAAACCGGGTGAAAAAATTCCGACTGACGGCATCATCGTGACAGGTGATTCAGCGGTTGATGAATCCATGCTGACCGGTGAGAGCATGCCTGTGAACAAAGGTCCGGGTAACCAGGTTTTTGGAGCCACTATTAACAGGAGTGGATCTTTCACATTCAGGGCTACACGGGTCGGCGCGGAGACGGCGCTGGCGCAGATCATGAAAATGGTTGAGGAAGCCCAGGGATCCAAGGCTCCGGTGCAGAGGCTCGCGGACAGGATTGCGTCGATTTTTGTTCCGGTAGTTATTTCGATAGCGGTGGTGACATTCGGGGCATGGCTCTTCTTGGGGGCCGAACATGGCTTTTCTATGGCGTTACTGAATTTTGTCTCGGTATTAATAATTGCCTGTCCATGCGCAATGGGCCTGGCAACTCCAACGGCTGTAATGGTAGGGACCGGAGCCGGCGCTGAGAAGGGAATACTTATCAAGGGTGGCGAAATCCTTGAAAAAGCTTATAAGCTTGACACGGTTATTTTCGACAAAACCGGTACACTGACCAAGGGAAGTCCCCAGGTAATCAACATCATTCCAGCTGACGGTAATACGAAGCAATCGGTACTCCAGGCTGCGGCAACTATAGAAGCCAGGTCGGAACACCCACTTGCAAGGGCTATAATGCTCGAGGCTCAGGCTCAGTCACTGGAAATAGACAATTTGGACAGTTTTGAGGCGATTTTGGGAAAGGGCGCCAAAGCGCGTTCCAACGATATTGAGCTGGCCGTTGGGACGGAGGCCTTCATGGAATCAGAGGGCGTCAAGGTTGAACTGATGCGGACCGATGCCCTCAATGAGGCTGAAATGGGCAGGACCTGCGTATTTGTGGCAGCTTCGGGCAAACTCGCCGGTCTGATATCAATCTCCGATACCATAAGGGATGAGGCTCCGGAAGCCATAGCAGGACTCAAGGCCATGGGTCTCAAAGTGGGAATGATAACCGGTGATAATCGCCAGACGGCCAAAGCGGTAGCCAATCTTCTGGGTGTGGACTATGTCCTTGCGGAAGTTCTACCGGGAGCCAAGGCCAGGGAGATTGAGAGGCTTCGATCGGAAGGACGGGTCGTAGCCATGGTAGGGGACGGAATAAATGACGCCCCTGCATTAAGTTCCGCCGATGTCGGAATTGCGATTGGAGCCGGAACTGACATTGCCATGGAGGCGTCAGACATTACGCTAATGAAAAGCGACGTCCGCCTGGTTTCATATGCAATCAGACTGTCACAAAAAACGATGAGGGTGATCCGGCAGAACCTTTTCTGGGCATTTTTTTACAATGTTACAGGTATACCGATAGCGGCCGGCGTACTTTACCCGTGGTATGGCATCCTGCTGAATCCGGTATTTGCAGCAGGCGCCATGGCATTAAGCTCGGTTTCAGTTGTCACAAATTCATTAAGATTGAGATGGGCGCTAAGTAATGGCCCCAAGTAGGCGCAGATGCATTCTTTTCTAATATCTGGAAATCAGATACCTTGCTCTCAAGCGTTGCACTGTGTCCATATCCGCATGAAAAGGATTTTCGGGTGGGCTGGAAACGCCCGAAATGAAATGCTCCCGTTCGAAAGGGGTAGACTGCAATTTAAGGTTGAACGCCTTGATCATTAGCGTTTCGAGATTAACGGCGTCAAGTATGTTGTAGGCGAGAAGGGTTTCCAAAGCTCCGGGGTTCCGGTTCCGGATATAATCCTGCCACAGCAGAACCGCAAAATATCCGTCCAGACCATCTAGATCCTCGCGGTCAATGCCCATCTGCCTCTCGCAACCCTTCAGACCTCCCCGGTAGCCCAGGCTATGGAGCACATAACGCAGATCAATATGAGCCTGATCCAGAGGAATCCCCAGAAGTCGCCTCATGACCGGTATATCGAAACATTTGCCGTTATAAGTCACAAGCAGCCTGTACCTCTGGACATCATGCGCAAAGCTCTTCAGGTTCTGCCCCTGAATGTAGTAATAGATGCTGGAGCCATCAAACATCGATATAGTGGTGATTTCCTCACCTGCTCCGTGGCTTCCGGTTGTCTCAATGTCCAGGTAAGCTACGCTGTGCCTGAAGTTGGAGAAAATCCTCCAGACTTCCGTAACGGCGAGCATGTCCGAGAAAAAACGGGCGTTCTGATTCTCAAGCTGTCTGACTGATTCCTCGACTCCGGCGACCAGGGATCGAGTAACCATGGAAGTTGGTCTGGTCGGGATAAAATTTATGACATCGTTCCAGCCCAGCACACCCGAATCCCACAACCGTTTTTCTGACTTATGGCCTATGCCCTTAATATGACAGAATGTGTTATTGAGCATTGTATCATTTCTTGAGACTGCCGCCTCAGTTTCAAACGCCTATTTTTCAGCAAGCACACCGACAAAGAATCTGAAGAAGTAATTTATCGAGTCCCTTGGCTTTAGATCGGCGCTCTTCATCATTTCTGTTAGCTGGGAACAGCTATAGGTCTTTCCTATCCATATCCCGGTGGCCGATTCCTGAATAAGTTTCTGGAAACCGAGGGGGCCGTATAGATTGGGCACACCGACAAAGACCGCCCCTCCCTGTTTGGTAACTCTTTCCATTTCACAAAGAGCGTCATCTGGACATTCAAGATGCTCTATCGTGCTGCTGTTCCACGATACTTCTATGGAGCCGTTCCTGAAGGGTAAATTGTTCAGATCGGCCACCACCAGAGACAGATCAGGATCTCTTTTCCTTGCCTGTCGTAGAGCCTCATAGTCTATATCAATCGCCACAGCGAGGTCTACCCGGGGATCACGTGAGAAAAGGGAGGAAGCGTATGCCGGTCCGGATCCTGCTTCGAGCACTGTAAGACAGTTGCCCTTCTGTCTGGCTTCGAGAATGTACGTGACCAGCTTTCTGTTGAGGTTTCTGCGCAGTGAATCAAAAAATTCGTAGAGGATGGTTCCGGGAGCGCCCAATTGCCAGGCTTTGTTTTCCATTTTCACTGCACCTTTTCGAGGATCATCATTATGGAGCTGCCAAATGGCAACCGCATATGGGGAATAATTCTGCTTTCCAGTATCACCGCACGAAACAGGATTTCATCGAGAACCGGATTCATAGGCTTTATCTCGGATGTGGGTCTGTCTGCAGATGGTTTTCTGAAAAAAGGCAGCAGCAGTCTGTATGCGGCTACCAGTGGCAGCATCGATGCAAACAGGTGTGTGCTGCGGACTACTCGCAAGCGATGATTAACTGCCAGAGCTTCCAGTTTTTTCACGTTGTATCGTCTTGACGCCCCGACCGCCTTGTGATGTTCTTCAGACATCAGCCAGTCGTACGCAGGGACAACCAGGACCATCAAGCCTTCAGGTTTCAAAACCCTGCTCATCTCCTGAAAGGCCAGCGACTCGTCCACCGCATCGCATTCCAGCATGTCAACCGAGACTACAGCGTCAAAATAGCCAGACCTGTACGGTATTTCGTTTGCCGAGGCCAGGCACACTTTATCCAGGCCACGCCTCGACCAGAATGCGGAGGCGGCAGAGGCTATATCAAAGCCAAAAGCCCCATCAGTGATATTATCCCTGATAACCTGAAGATTTCGGCCTGTCCCACACCCAGCGTCCAGAATCCGGGCTCCATGGTTCAGACCCAGGCCCTCAAGCGTGTCAATCATTATTGAATGAAGGCCCCTGAACCACCAGTAGGATGTCTCATGATGGTATAAAGTTTCGTATTCGTAAGCTTCCAATAGCCCCTGCCATTAAACCTGAATATAAGCCCAGCTACACTGTGTGGTGGAATGTGTCAGGATCTGATGGATCAAATTTCCGGGATTTGAGCATTATTACCTGAGACTCTTCCATAAAATGAATTGCATGGGATTCAAAGGTTCTCAACATAACCCCCTGCCCTTCTGGAACCGTAAATTCATCCCTCTCACCAGAATTAACATTAACTGTCCTGATGGTCGCAGACCCACTCACCACATACAGAAATACAATAGTTTTCTTGTGAAAATGGTTGCCGAGAACTGATCCTGGATTCATGCGAGCCCAGTTGAGGGCTTCCCAGTTTCCAGAATTGAGGATTTCCCTGAACAGGCCTCTCTCATCACAACGCTCGAAACCCGGTTTGACTAATTCGTGATTCATCAGTCTATCTTCCTGAATCTGGCGACAAATATCCGGACCACATACTGAAGTCCGGTCCTGAGGAACTTTAACAGGCTTGGCGCCGACTTGGAGACCCCTTTTGCCCTATCCCTGAACACGTAGGGAAGTTCGTAGACAGACAGCCCCTTCTTGCGGCATGTATAGAGGAACTCCATGAAATAGGCGCCATATCCGGTAGGAATAATTGAAACCTTGTCAAAGACTGACCTGCGTAACACTACAAAACCACTGTCATAATCTTTTATTCCATAGCCGAGGATCATACCTGCCAGCCCATTGATCAGCCGGCTGGATATGACGCGTAGAGCGGCACGGTCATCTATGCCGCCCTCAGCGTAACGCGAACCGACAACTATGTCATATTCGTCCAGTTTTTCTATCATTTCAGGCAGCAGGGACGGTGGCATGCACATATCGGCGTCCATCCATCCAACAATTTCGCCTCTTGATTCGATGATGCCCCTGTTGAATGCTGAAGCCAGACCCCGTGTATCAACCCTTCGGATTACCACGACCCTGGGGTCATTAAGTTCTTCCACTATCTTCCAGGTCTTGTCGCTGGAATCATCATCTACAACTATTATTTCAACGGAATCCTTAACGTTTTCGAATATACTATTGATGGTTTCAAGAATGTTTTCTTTTTCGTTGTATGTGGCCAATACGATTGAAACCCGCGGATCACTCATGTCAAATAACCTCCAAATAATTTGCAGGAAAATTTCACGTAATTTCTAACGCGCCTTGAGGATAATTTTTCAGGCGCCTCCATCAACTCTACGTTTCATTCAGAGCCCCCAAAACTTACGGCTTGAGCTCTTTTACCCTGTTTGCGACAGTGACGATCTGTTCTTCAGTCAGCGGCAACCCCGATGGGAGGTAGAGCCCGGTATTCCACAAATCGACAGACACGGGATAAGAGCCCGAGATGTCCGGGAATCTTGGATCATCTCCACGATAGGCCGGCTGCAGTGACATCGGGCAGAAGAAAGACCTTGTGTCTACACCTTTTCCCTTGAGTGAGGCCATGACTTCATCCTTGGTCATACCCAAATCCGCTTTGATCACTATACCATACATCCAGTAGACATTTTTTGCCCAAGGCTCCTCCACCGGAAGTGATACGTAGGGACAGTCTGCAAGCAGTTCGTTATATTTCCGGCCAATCCATCGCTTCTTTTCTATCTTTTCTTCTACCATTTCCGTTTGTGCCAGACCAATTGCCGCCTGCACATTCGTAAGACGATAATTGAAGCCGACGACCTGATGAACGAATCTGGGCTCACCAAACCCCTGATTGCAAAGCAGCCTCATTTTAGCCGCCAGTTCATCATCCTTACACACGCACATGCCGCCTTCACCCGTGGTCAGTATTTTATTTCCGTAAAAACTGAAGCATGCGACATCACTGAGCGCCCCTACTTTCACGCCATTGACTTCTGCGCCATGCGCCTCTGCGCAGTCTTCTATGACATATATTCCATGACGCTTGGCTATTTCGTTTATCCTTGTCATATCACAAGGATGTCCGTACATGTGAACGGCCATGATGGCCTTGGTTCTCGGTGTTATTTTTTCTTCTATCTTTGATGGATCAATGCACCACGTTCTGGCGTCCACATCGACCAGAACCGGCTTGGCCCCCGCCAGTATAACCATGTTTGCAGATACTATAAGTGTAAAATCCGGTATGATGACCTCATCTCCCGGACCTATGCCAAGCGCCACTAGCGCCAGGTGAATGGCCGTCGTTCCGCTACTGCAGGCTATGCCGTGAGGAACCCCGCAATATTCGCTGAACTTCTTCTCGAACATGTTTATGAACTTGCCAGCAGATGAGATCCAGCTCGTTTCGATACATTCACGAACATAGTCCATCTCACGGCCGTCCAACGCTGGCTCGCAAACAGGTATCATCTCAGTTCTCCATAAAATCTCAAATATTTCCAAACAATCATGAATGACATGTTCTTGGCTTAATCATGTTTTAAGCCAAACTTATAACATTTATAACGGCTTGATTTTGCCGTCAAGAAAATAGCACGCGGCAGATCATGGTCCATCTGAAAAATAGCTGAAAGCCCAGTTGTCTGAAGGAATCGTCTGGTAGAGTAATCTCCGGGAAGTAGTGAAGAAGGTATCTGTGTTCATTGCATTTGACCTTCCAGATCGGCGCGACATGGCGCTGCCCATCTCTAAACGTTTGAAACATTGACTCTGCAATGAACGGTTTGTTCCATGAAAGTCCAAATAATTGGTGTGGGGCTATCAATCTGTGATCATTTTATTTTTAGCCATAACAGACGGGCGACGGCCGGTCCTGGATTGATCCACTGGGTCGGCATTTCCGATGTAAGGAAGACTACATCTCCAGGCTTCAGGTTATAAACAGCCTTGTCCACCATCATCTTCAGTTTGCCGCTCAAAAGATAGCCGAACTCCTCACCCTTGTGAATGAAAAAGTGAGATGGCAACTTGGCGTCAGCAGTAAACTCTATGAGGTACGGCTCGGTCTGTGCGTCAAAATCGACCGGAATGAGAAGACTGGCTACCAGAGCTCCTTCAGGCATGTCCGGCAATTTTATTTCAGAAGATTCAGCCGCAGAGAATACTACTTTGCGCGCAACGTTAAGTTTATCCTGAAAAAAAGAACTAACATCGACTGACAGGACTTCGGCCATTTTCAACAGAGCGGGTAATGAAGGATAGATTAGATTACTTTCGACCTGGGATATTGTGCTGGGAGTGACCCCTACCAGTTTGGCCAGTTCTGTCTGTGAAAGGCCCCTCTTGGTTCTCACTTCCCTCAGACGGGCGCCCAATTCAATGCCCCTGGAAGTCTTGCGCTCCTCTTCGAAGCTTATGTTAAGGTCCTTGGTCCAGTAGTTGTATGGCTTGTGAAGGTTGTCCATGCCTCTTCCCTCAGCCTTCAGTATCGTAAGTGAGGTCGATCCGCGTTTTATGGACAAATCAATTGAGACTTGGGCTATTTGTGTGATTTGGGCCCTGAGTCTGGAAGAGTGCGCGTTTTTTTCCATGATCCAGTAAGCCACTGCGTTAAGCTCGTAGAGCCTCGGACAGGAATGGGTGTAGAATTTTGAAATGCTGTCCTCACCACCCCAGAGGTCCTGCATGCCCGTAATACTCTCGAAAACAAATCTTACATCTTCGGTCATACTCGAGTGAACGCCGTACAGAGCGTCCATGACGTGAGTTGGGAGGCGAGGCTCATCAACACGAATTATCCTGCAAGGCCAGTCGGTCTTGTTTTCGTAGTAAAATCTGAGAAAGACGTCAGATCCAGCTCCTTTACCCCATGTGAAACAATCCAGGATGGTCAGATTGGGATTTTCGGCCAAGGATCCGAGCTTGTCCAGCAGGTTCCTCGGAGACCTGTCGAAGCTAACATATATCACTGGTTTGTTCTGCGTCTGAGAGGCCTGAATCAGATTCAGACAGAAAACAGAAGCCAGACTTCCCGAGTCGTCAAGCCAGACAACGTTGTCACCAATGAACAGCCCGCCAAGTAGCCTGTCTAACTGGCTTACGCCCGATGCGACCCTATGTCTGCCGTATTGGCTTGAAATCATGATTCTCACCTGAAAAAAACGGTTATTAAAAGGAGTTATAATTCACTAAAAACAGAGTTAATGTCAAGGAACAGATGCGAGCCCAAACACTTCATTTTATTAATTAGGATTGATAAACAAATAGTTATGTAAAAAACATAAAAACTGTCTTGACTCGACTCTGACCTTTTTCCTACTCGTTGCCATATCGATTCATTAGTTGTAAGTTTAGGGAGTGGGCTATAATTAATCAATCCAGGGCCAACAGACACTGGGCCTTTCTAACATACCTGATTTATTGCTGTTTAAAAGGAGCAGACGAGTTGACACGACAATTCAAATATACACCATCCGATTTCGCGCCTCTAAAAGTCAGACTTGATCACCTGGATCTACACATAAATTTTAAGGACGACTTTGTAGAGGTGTCCAACACGCTCGAATTTACGTCGAAGGAAGAACTTACATCAGTGGAGCTGGATGCCCGTGACCTGGAGATACTCAAAGTATCATGGATTACCCCAAATGGCTCGACCGAGGCCAACTACCGTTATGAAAAATCAAGAAACAGGCTTGTGGTTGATACCGTAATTCCCGTGGCGGCCGGCGCCAAATTGAGGCTCAATACAGTGTCTCGTTGTGTTCCATCGGCGAACATACTGGAAGGCATTTACAGGGATGTGACACCTGAGAACTGCCCTCAGCAATACATGTCCCAATGCCAGCAATGGGGTTTTCAGAGGATTGCCCCGATTTTCGATGACTGCCGTGCAAAATGCGCCATGAGAACCACAATAGAGGCTGACGCAAGATACACACATCTCATTTCGAACGGAAACATCTGCAAGCATACTAATCCTGAGGGAAAGCCCGTTGTTTTACCTCAAGATCCATCTCGACAAACGATAACCTTTGAGAACCCAGTTCCCATGGCGCCTTACCTGTTTCTGGTCTGCGCGGGAACCTGGGATACCTTGATAGACCAGGTAGTGTATGACAATGGCAAAGTTGTGAGACTTGAATACCTGACACCTCCAGGCAGATCTTCGGAGGCCTCAATACCCATGGAGATACTCAAAAAGTCGGTGCTCTGGGTTAATCAAACTCAGGATTACGAGTACACGGGAGAAACCTACCGAACCATCTGCATGACCAAATCCAATTTCGGAGGGATGGAAAACGTTGGAAACACGACCATAGTAACTGACGCGGCGCTTGTTCATGAACACACGCTGGACAATGGCCTGATGTACGCTCACGCTGTGATAGTCCATGAATTCGAGCATAATCAGTGCGGTAGCGAAACCACTATGGACTCGCCCTTCGATGTGTGGCTCAACGAGGCGTACACGGTGGACGTTGAGCGTAAGTTCATGGGAGATGTGTTTGACCCGGCATTTACGAGACTGAATCAGGTCGATTCGATCAGACATCCCCTTCTGGGACCCCTAGCAATAGAAGACTCCGGGAAAGCCGGCAGAATTGTCAGGGAAGGATTCAATGATCCGGATGAACTGATTGATGGAGTAACTTATGTGAAGGCTGCGGAAGTAATAAGAATGCTGAGGCTGATCGTGGGGCCTGAGACATTCCTTTCAGGAAAACGCCTTTATTTTGACAGGTTCAAACATTCCAACGCCAACACCGAAGATTTCTTTGCCTGTTTCGAGGAGGTTTCGTCAAGATCTCTTTCACAGTTCAAGGATGGATGGCTCTACAGACCGGGTTACCCCAGAGTCACTGCGGAAACCAGATACAGTCCGGAATCGCGACAATACCAAATCAGGTTCACACAAAAGGTCGACAATAATGGTTCACCGTTTCACATACCAATCCAGTTAGCTTTGCTGGACAACTCGGGCAAAGTAATAAATGATTCTGACAGGACCTTTGAACTCAACAGCGAAACCCTCGATGTCCGTATCGAAAATGTAACGGAACCCCCGGCATTTGCTTCCCTGAACAGAGGATATTCATTCTACGGATCTTTCTCGAATACCGGTGTAACGGACGGTGAGTTGGCGCTTCAGGCCAAATATGACACTGACACGTTTAACCGCGTGGAAGCAATGCGTTCTCTGACGGACAAACAGCGAATTTCCATTCTTGAAAATCCGGATCATTTAATTGACTCGGCATGGCTGGATTTGTATGGAGAGCTTCTTGGTGACAATAGTGTTAGCCCATCGCTAAAGGCTTTTTTGCTGAAGATTGACGAACAGCCTCTTGATAGAAACTATGTGACCCACTATCCGGAACTGGTCGTGGCTAAGGAAAAGCTGATGCTGGCCGTCAATAACAGACATCGCGATCGCCTCATAGACCTGTTCAACACTCTGGATACCTACACTAAAAGATCTGATCCCAAAGATGGCATAGAACAGAGAGTCCTGAAGCATACACTGCTTGAATTGATCACGGTAGTTGATTCAGATCAGTCTCACGAGCTGATTATGAACCATTTCAGGATGGCCTCAACGGCCTCAGACAGGGTCGGAGCCCTGAATGCTCTGAACAGGAGTTCATTTGGCCAGAGAAGATCCATATTGGAGTCCACCTTTGAACAATGGCATGGTCACTTGAGCGCGTACGCCAATTACCTGAGAATTATATCATCCGGAACATGCGACGATGTGTTTGAAATGATAGAACTGGAAAGGAACAGGCCAGGCTTCGATGTCACCAATCCAACCTGGTCCCGCGCCCTGTTTATACCGATGGCCCTGAACAATAAAAAGCTCTGGACTGATCAGGGAATTGCATGGATGTCATCTACCATATCGGGCCTGGCTCCGGTGAATACCTTTGTAGCATCTCTGTTGCTCAATGCCTTTCAACAGGTTCAGAACATGAAACCTGACCTCAGGGCTCGTGTTATCCCTGCGCTCAAGACTATAGCCGATTCGGTGACTGACAACGTCAGTCCCACAGTTCACAGGCAGGCGTTATCGTACCTGAGGGAGAAATAGAGTGACTCTGATGTGATGGCGCAGTCGTTTATACTTCGAATTTTAGGCAACTCCGTGGCATCAGTATCTTTTGAGGAAAGCTTTGACTTACCAAACCAGTGATTTCCCCTTTCAAAGGGATTTGACCACCATAGACACTAGTTTCAAGGCGGTAGAGGTACGTTTGCTTGGGAAACGGTTCTTCCGGTTCTCGAGGCCAGAAACCTCTGTTTACATCGATCCTCTCACTCCATACTGGTTTTGCGCCAATCCGGAGTTGGATGGGCTAATAACCGAACTGGCTGACGCCAGCCTGTTTTCAGATTCAATGACCAGCCTTAACGATATCGACCAAAGATTGATGAAACTCTCATCACTGAGATCATTCCTCAAATCTGTCGAGATACCGCCAGCTAGACCCTACTCCGGTAGAGAATCAGGAAAGCTGCAAAGACTCAGTGAGATTTGGTTACACGTTACGGACAGATGCAACCTGAGGTGCAGCCACTGCCTCTTCTCCGAAACATTTGAAAAGCCTGAACAGATCAGTTTTGCTGACGCAAAGAAGATAGTAACAGAGGCCATTCCCTTAGGCTTAAAAGTAGTTTGCCTGACAGGTGGCGAACCGCTGATTCATCCAGAGATAACTGAAATTATAAAGTTTATTCTGAAGCGCCAGGACCTTTCGATTGCCATTTTGACCAACGGGCTTTTGTACGGCAGATTGTCAGAATTTTCCGGTTCAATGGACAAGTCCCGCATCACTCTCCAGGTTAGCATTGATGGTTCAGAGTATACTCACGACATGATACGCGGACGAGGATCACACAGAGGGGCGCTTGAGTCTGTTGGAAAAATGCTGGAGGACGGTTTTGGCGTCAGCCTTTCCATGTCGGTCAACAGCAACAATTTGAGCGCAATGTCCAATTTCATATCAACGGCCGGGAAGATGGGGGTCAGAAATGTTCACTTCATGTGGCATTTCACAAAAGGGCATGGAAAATTTCATTCTTTTCCGTCGATACCCGAGCTAATCCGGGAATTTCTCGGGGTCATGGACCTGGCTGATGAAAAGGGAATCAGGATAGATAACGTGGAGGCCATTCGATCGCAGGTCTTCACTCACATCGGGACAAGATTTGATTTAGGCTCTGCAGGATGGGAAACCTTGACAGTCGGTCCTGATAACGGCATCTACCCTACCCCGGCGTCAGTCAGAACCGGGGCCTTATGCGGCGGCGACTGGAGAGATGGCATCGAAAACGTTTGGCGAAACAGTTTGGTACTCAAAGAAATCAGATCGTTAAGCATGAACATGATACCTGAGCTTTCCGTTGATCCTCTACGATTTATAACCGGTGGAGGAGATGTGGACCATTGCCTGCTAAATCATGTTTCGGGCAGACATGAAACCGGTCTTGCTGATGACCCTTACCGGCCGCTCTACAATGCGTTGGCCATCCGTGTGATCGAAAAAGAAGTGAAATCTCTGCCTTTGAGTCGCGATTACGGCCTGATACTAAGAATGGGCGACATAATCTACAATTGCCACAACGATCCAGATGTCAATTTTACCCATTCCAACTGCCTGCTGAGTTTGACCACGAATTCAGGTGAAGACCTCATCAGGGATTTTTACGCCGATAGGGCTGAACAGACCGATAAGATAATACTCAATCCGATATCGCTGGATGAAAGTGTTGCCGATCTAGTCCCTGAATTCGCCCTGAAGAGGAGATATGGATGCGGAAGCCCAGTGACGAGCGCTGCCTTAATGGTCGGGGAAACGCTGGTCGATCTTGGTTGTGGGTCCGGGGTTGAACTTTTCATGGCGTCAAAGACTCTGGGACCTGGAGGAAGAGCCGTGGGTGTCGATATGACCTCACAGATGCTTGATCTGGCTGCCAGCGCTAATCATGAGGTTATCGAAAAACTCGGCTTCAACAACTGTTTCTTCTTGAGGGGAATGCTGGAGAGACTACCTTTTCCTGATTGCTTTGCAGATGTAGTAATTTCGAATTGTGTCGTAAATCTCAGTGGAAACAAACGGAGGGTTTTCTCTGAGATATTCCGTATTCTTAAGCCTGGGGGCCGTTTCGTAATTTCAGATGTGGTTTCTGAGACCGAACCGCCAATCGAAATCAAGACAGATCAAAAACTGTCAGGGGAATGCCTCGGAGGGGCGCTGAGACAGGATTACCTGTTCTCAATGATAAGAGATACCGGTTTTTGCAATTCGTCCATCATTGCAAGATTCCCCTATCGCGAAGTCGACCGACATCAGTTTTTTTCGATGACATTCAAGGCTTTTAAACCTGACTCATCCGGATTGACGCATGTGATGTACAAGGGACCGTTCGAGTTTCTCAAGCTGGACCAGCAGCCGGATTTGATCATGTGCAAGGGGGTTGTTGGTGAGGTCGAACTAAATACGGCCACAGGGGAGAACTATTTCCTGAATTCAGGGCTGGTGAGAATTGATCCGGACAGTGGCATGATTCTGGACCAGGATAGCCCAGATGCTTGCGGATGCTGCGTTGTGGAGCCCTGTGACACCCCGACAGACCCAATTACAAAGCACACAAAAGGTTGCCTTGTCTGTGGCGCCCCGCTCGTTTATTCCAGGGCTTCAGAGCCTCTAAACTGCTCTGTATGTGGAGAAATATCTGATGCGCTTACCAAATGCGAGAAGGGTCATTTCGTTTGTGATGGCTGTCACAGTTCCGACCCTACTGCTTTTATTCAGTCCTTTTGCACAAATGCGCAAGAAACTGACCCGATTGATCTGCTTGAAAAGATTCGCCGGAATTCGTCATTTCCTTTGAATGGTCCTGAACACCATAGTCTCGTTCCAGCTATAATATTGACCTGTTACAGGAACTTGGGGGGGAGGGTTTCGAATCAGGACCTTTTCGAGGGAATCAGGCGTGGTAAAATGGTTGCCGGAGGATCATGCGCTTCACTGGGGATCTGTGGAGCTGCTGCAGGTGTAGGCATAGCTTTTTCGATAATAAGCGAGGCTACTCCGCTTACGCCCGAAAAGCGTCAACTGGCAATGAAGGCTGCTTCAGCGGCAGCCAGCACGACTTCTTTATACACTGCGGCAAGGTGCTGTCAGCGTGAATGCTATCTTTCTCTAAAACAGGCCGCAAACGTGTCGTCTCGACTGCTGGGTGTTCAGCTACCCGCTGCCAAAAAACTGATTTGTTCCCAATACAAAAGACAGAAGGAATGCATAAAAGACCGTTGCGAGCTTTATCCTTAGGGACTGAAACGGGTGAACCGATAAGATTCGCTTTGAATTGAATCTCAAATGACCCTGATTTTGTGATCAATCAGCAAATACTGAATCATGGCCTCAATATTGTATCTATTTTCTCGGTGAGACTTGTACCTGAAATTGGTTTGGAAAAATAATAGTCCATTCCGGCTTCCAGGCACTCGTTCTGGGTCTCCTGGAACGCATGCGCAGTCATGGCGACAATTGGTGTCCGTTTGTTTAGCGTTTTTTCGTAATCCCTTATTATTCTGGTGGCGCTTAAGCCATCCATTACGGGCATCTGCACATCCATGAGGATTAGATCAAAGCTGGCGGACTTGTACATTTCCACAGCTTCCTTGCCGTTGTTCACGATTGTTACGACAAAATTCTTTCTCTCCAGAGTTCTCTGAATAAGTTTTTGATTCACCGCATTGTCTTCCGCTAACAGTATTCTTCTTGGTCTGGCTGCTCTTTCTATCAACCCTGTAGATTTTATCGTGTCAATTTGTTCGTGCAAACTGGATTGTTGCTCTGGCTCAGAGGCGGCAGGCGTGTTGAATAAATCCAGAATCTCTCTCAATTTGTAGGGCTTGGCCAGGAAAAGTTCGGCTCCCAGGGTTCTGGCTTCCCTGATTGCCAGAAGTTGAGAGCGGTCGGCCATGAAAACTTTCTTTATACCAACTAATTTCGTCAGGCTTCGTAGCAACGTCAAACCATTCTGATTCGGCATTTCATAGTCAATGAACACGTAGCTGTATGGGCGTCCGGAAACCGAACCGTGACAGATGCGATCTTCGGCTC
>CAZIVV010000172.1:0-43554 GCA_964542775.1 uncultured Desulfomonile sp. | reverse complement strand
TGCATATTATGACCAATCGAGAGTATCACACAAATCTGTCCAATCAAATGCTGTTTGAGCATTTTGCGCTATGGCGGAAATAGTTGAGACAGGCAGTGAATCTGCTCATAGTGGATTCAGCATCTATTAGAAGCGTTTTTCAACAGTTTTTTGTACACACTATCCTTTTTGTACGAACGATTTTTCGCGATAACAGAGCATTGTTCGAGCTTAATTTGCTTCAAACCCATTAATTTGATAAATGTAAAAAGTTGTCCGAAAAAAACCGGTCAAGGTGGCTGGTCAACATAATAAAAAATCAGAACAATCGAGGAAAAGCTTATGAGAATGTCTAAACTTCATGTTCCCACGCTAAAAGAAGACCCTGCGGACGCTGAGGTAATCAGCCACAAGCTCATGATGCGGGCAGGCATGATCAGGAAGCTTACAGCCGGTGTTTACTCATATCTGCCGTTAGGTTACAGATCTTTGAGGAAAGTCGAACAGATAGTTAGAGAGGAGATGGACGCGGCTGGAGCGCAGGAGGTGTTTCTTCCGATGGTCCAGCCCTCGGAACTCTGGAAGGAATCCGGTAGATGGGACTACTACGGAACCGAATTACTTCGCTTCAGGGACAGACATGACAGGGACTGTTGCCTTGGTCCGACGCATGAGGAAGTCATAACAGATCTGGTTAGACGCGACATCCGGTCATACCGTGACCTCCCGATCAATCTGTATCAGGTGCAAACAAAATTCCGTGATGAGATCAGGCCGCGATTTGGTCTAATGCGTGGACGTGAATTCATCATGAAGGACGCCTATTCTTTCGATGCAACCGAACAGGGCGCAGAGGCGGCCTACCTCATCATGCGCGACGCCTATGAGCGAATTTTCAAACGTTGCAATCTTGTTTTCCGGGCGGTGGAAGCGGATTCAGGCGCTATTGGCGGAAGTTTTTCGCACGAATTCATGGTTCTGGCCAACACCGGTGAAGATACCGTGGTATCCTGCGACAGTTGCGATTATGCGGCCAATCTTGAAAAAGCCGAAATACGGCCATGCGAGCCTTGTGCTAAAGGCTGCGATCAGGGGCCCAAAAAAGTCTCCACTCCATCCATGAAAACGATCGAAGAGGTTTCACAGTTCCTGGCGCTCAAACCATATGATCTCATCAAGACTCTGATACTGAAAACGGACAAAGGCCCTGTGGCTGTACTGATTCGAGGCGACCATGAACTAAATGATATCAAGGTCAAGAACTACCTGGACGTCACCAAACTGGAACTGGCGGATGAAAAGTTTATCAATGATGTTACCGGTGGGCCTCTGGGGTTTTCAGGTCCAGTGGGCTTGTCAAATGTGACAATCCTTGCAGATCATGCCATCCGTGGAATGTCATCCGCGGTTGTCGGCGCAAATGAAAAGGATTTTCATCTCATTGACGTTAATCCTTTGACAGGTTTCAAGGTTGATGGCTATGGAGATTTCAGGTCAGCGGAGGCCGGTGACGCCTGTCCTCGATGTAACGGAAAACTTGTCCTGACCAGAGGAATCGAAGTCGGCCATATTTTCAAGCTTGGCACAAAATATTCGGAGAGTATGAACGCCACTTTCCTTGACCCAGACGGCAAAGAAAACTTCATGATTATGGGCTGTTATGGCATAGGCGTCAGCCGGACGGTCGCTGCCGCCATTGAACAGGGCCATGATGAGGACGGGATTATTTTTCCACCACCTATTGCTCCATTCTCAGTGATAATAACAACAGTTGGGGCAAAAAACGAAGAAATAGACGCCACGGCTCAAGTAATCTACGATTCACTGTGGAAAAATGGTTTTGACACTCTGCTCGATGACAGGAATGAAAGACCGGGCATCAAATTCAAGGACGCAGACCTGATTGGAATTCCCGTACGGCTAACCATAGGCAAAAAGGCCCTGGCTGAGGGCAAGGTAGAAATCAGGAGCAGAAAGACAAAAGAGACTATTCTGATCGATATAAACAATGTTGTGGAGTCGGTCCGGGAGGTTATCGCCAACTGGGACGCCTGATTATTGGAAAATACTGAAATCAGGTTAAGGTCATGAAGCCAATTGATGCAAGCCTCACTGACCGTAATAACCGTAGTACGGGTTGCCAGCCTGACCACCATAATAGTTACCCTGGTAAGCTCCCTGGCTCTGATTGCCATATGGCCCGTAGCCATATCCCGCATACGGATAGGTGTAACCGTAAGGGTTGTGATAACTCGGGGGAGCGGCTGTCGGATTCCACTGGGTTGGGTAATCGTTCATGGGAGCAGACCATTTTACAGGATCCTGAGCCATGCCATTGCTGATTGGAATGATTGCTATCAAAAAAAACAGGCTTAAAATCATGAAAATGAACTTTTTCATTACCGTGGCGCCTCGGTCTTTCCGGTTTGTTTCAGTTATCAGGACTAATCTCGGTCGAATGCGTCCTCCAACCGTATGTTTCCTGAATACCCTACTTTAATAAAATTTCCTCGAAACGTCAAACATGACACCATGAAATGAAAAAATCCAGAAAAGCCAAAAAAAAATCTCATCCTTCGGACAATCAGAGCGATCAGGTCACCAAACCGGTAGCCGGTGACAATTCGAGATCATGGAGTCGGACAATCCGGGATCTGATGTTCGGTCTTTTTATCTGTCTGTTTTTTTTTCTGGCAATTGAGGGCGGCCTGCGAGTCTTCTGGCCGATAGAAAACGCCACTCAAGAGGACCCTTTCGTGGGTTTTTCGGCAATTCACCCCTTGTTCCAGGAACACGACGGACAAGTGAGCATCTCAACGAATCGACTGCGATATTTCAATGAAGTCTCGTTCAAGGCTGTAAAACCCAAGAATACATTCAGGATCTTCGCGTTTGGCGGTTCAACGACTTATGGCCACCCGTTCAACTGGCAAACATCATTTCCCAGGTGGCTTCAGGAACTTCTCAACTTATGTGGCAACGGCGTTGACTACGAAGTAATCAATCTGGGCGGCATATCTTATGCTTCTTACAGGATAATTCCGCTCATGAAAGAAACTCTGGCGTACAGGCCGGACCTGTTCATCGTATACACCGGCCAGAACGAATTCCTCGAAAGACGTTCCTATGCATCCATCATGAACCGAAACCAGACTTTGCTTCTCGTTGAAGCGACTCTGGATAAAATGAGACTGTATCAGGCGTTAAAACACATCATAGGAAAGGTCTCTTCAGACTTCGCAGACAACAAGGCGGATAAAAGTCCGGCTGTTCAGGGCAGGCCCGATAAGACTGTGCTGCAGGATGAGGCCAGCGCTATCCTTGATCGAAGCTCAGGATTGGATCTTTACCACAGGGATGATCAGTTCTCTCAGGGAGTGGAAAAACATTTCAGACATAATATCAATACGTTGATAAGCCTGAGTGAGTCAGAGAATGTGCCACTGATTTTTGTTACACCAGCTTCTAACCTCAGGGATTTTTCACCCTTCAAATCCGAACATGAACAGTCATTGAGCCTTAGAGAAAAGAACTCTCTGGACCGGATTATTCGGGAAGCAGAACTCAATGTTAAAGCTGGAGCTTTTCAGAAGGCTCTGGATGAGTTGTATGCAATTCTGCCAAAAATCAGGGATCACGCCCAGGCCAATTTTGTCATGGCCAAGGCTTTGGACGGTTTGGGAAGACATGATGAGGCCAGGCAATATTTCATTAGGGCGCGTGATCTGGATGTTTGTCCACTCAGAGCTACTTCTCCACTGGAATCAGTAATTTACTCTGTTACCAGCGCACGAAAAACGCCGGTTGCCGATTTTAGCAAATTCGTGCAGGACCAGGCTTATCAAAAGGGAATAAAGAGCGGTCTTGGTGGCGATGAGAGTTTCCTTGATCATCTACACCCAACCGTAGATCTCCATCAGAAACTGGCTGAGTTGCTGATGCGCAAAATGTCAGAACTTGGCTTACTTAAGAATTGCAAGGAGTTATCGCCAGACAGGATATCTTCGGTATTCGATAGCGTGTCAAGAAATCTGGACAGCGGCCTGTTCGTCACAAGAGATCTCAATCTTGCCAAGACACTGAAGTGGGCAGGGAAAAAAGATGAAGCAAAGGCCGCCTTGGAACGCATACTTGAAACTGAAGCAAATAACCCGGAAGTTCACAAGATGCTGGGGGCCTATGCGTTAGAGGATGCTCAGACCCAGCAAGCGATTGTCCACTACAAAAGGGCTCTTGAACTCTCCGGCGGAGACCCGCAGCTAAAACTGTCTCTCGCTACCGCCTATTACAGGTCTGGAGACAAAAACGCCGCAAAAAGAATTTACGAAAACATGATCGAAAATGGCGAATCATCCCCTGACATAGTTTCAAACCTCAGTATGCTGTACCTGGAAGAAAACAGAGTCAACGATGCATTGAATCAACTGGAAAAATTTCTCGAGAACCATTCCGAATCAAGCCTCCTGTTTGCTCCATACGGGTTGGCTCTGGCAATGTCGGGAGATCTTGAAAACGGTATAAAATGGACGACAAAAGCATCTGAAGCTGAACCTGGAGATCCCTCCCACCTGTATAACCTTGCCGGGATGTATGCCCTGACGGGCAATGCCAGCGGTTGTTTCAGGAGCCTCAACCTTGCTATCGACCGAGGCTATTCAAATGCTGATAAACTCAGGAGAGACCCGGTATTCACAGAGGTCAGAAACAGTTCCGAGTTCTACCGGATCCTGGATAGAATTTCAGACTAGTGAACATTTAATTGATCAAGAAAGACGTATTGTATTAATATCAAAGGATCACAGGAGGTACTGATTTTCACAGATAAAGCTATTGCGACCGGACGACAAGTTATGTTAAATAAATTAATTAAGATTTCTGCCATCAGTCCTTGATTCTAACCGACAAAGTCCATAAACAGAATAAGTGGCGATCGAAGTCCGAGGAGGTCCATTAAATGTTTGAGATCCTTGAGAAAGAGAGGATTGGCCCTGGGGTAAACAGAGCGGTCATATCGGCTCCGGCAATAGCTGAAGCTCATAGACCCGGTCAATTCATAATATTGCGGACTACCGAAAACGGTGAAAGAATCCCCCTAACAATAGCAGATAAGGATGTGGACAAGGGCACCATCACTCTGGTCTGGCAAGAGGTAGGCGCTACCACATATTATATGGGCACTATGTGTGTGGGAGAAAGATTTCAGGATATTTGCGGTCCGTTGGGCACACCGACTCACATAGAAAAATTCGGAACCGTGGTTGGGATAGGCGGAGGCATAGGAGTAGCCCCACTTTTTCCGATTACCAAGGGGATGCATAACGCAGGAAACCACATAATAAGCATTATTGGGGCGAGAACCGAAGGATTGCTGATCATGACGGAAGATATGCGCAAAGTCAGCAATGAACTTATCATATCGACTGATGATGGCTCTTATGGTTTCCATGGATTTGTTACACAGGTATTACAGGGGCTAATAGACAAAGGACAGCAGATTGACCTGGTAGTGGCCATTGGACCGGTGCCCATGATGAAGGCTGTCGTAAACGTAACCAAAAAGGCGAACCTGCCTACCGTAGTCAGCTTAAACCCGATCATGGTTGACGGCACCGGAATGTGCGGAGCATGCAGAGTGGAAGTTGGTGGCAAGACAATGTTTGGCTGCGTTGATGGTCCGGAGTTTGACGGATTGCAGGTAGATTTTGACCTGTTGATGAAGAGGCTGGCCATGTATAAGGGTCCAGAATTGATAGCTCTTAATAATTTCCGCGAGACACCGCGTGGGTGTCAATGCACTTTTCCGGGAGGCGCATAATGAGCGACCAAGTAGCCAAACCCGCTAAAAAACCTAAAGCTCCCAGACAAAAAATGCCCGAACAGAATCCGATTGAGCGGGCGCACAATTTTTACGAAGTGGCTTTAGGCTACGAAAACGATTTGGCTCTATTAGAAGCAAGCCGTTGTTTAAACTGTAAAAAACCTTCATGCATGAAAGGCTGCCCAGTCGAAGTAGATATCCCCGATTTCATTCAGCTAGTGAAAGACGGCGATTTTATTGGGGCAGCGTGGAAGATAAAGGAAAAAAACAGCCTGCCGCGCATAGCTGGAAGAGTCTGTCCTCAGGAATCACAATGTGAGTCGAAATGCGTTGTGGGGGCCAAAGGTAAAAATGAACCTTGCGCTATAGGACGTCTTGAGAGATTTGTCGCTGACTATGCCGCAATTCATGGTGATGGAAAGCTACCTGAGATGGTTAAGCCGACCGGCCTGAAAGTTGGTATAGTTGGATCAGGACCGGCGGGGCTAACCATGGCTGGCGCTCTTATCAAGAAAGGTATAGCAGTCACCGTGTTTGAGGCGCTTCACGAGCTAGGAGGCGTGCTGGTTTATGGAATACCTGAATTCAGGCTACCCAAGGCGATAGTTCGCGCAGAGGTAGATGAATTAAGAAAAATGGGTGTGGAATTCAAGACTAACTGGGTCATTGGGCGTATCGAAACCATAGATGATTTGCTTGAAAAAAGGAAATTTGACGGGGTCTTCATAGGCTCAGGAGCCGGCGCTCCACTGTTTCTGAAAATACCTGGGGAAAACCTCAACGGTGTTTATTCTGCAAACGAATTCCTGACACGCGCAAACCTCATGAAAGCCTACATGTTTCCGCAGGCGGATACTCCTGTAGCTAAAGGAAGACGAGTGGTCGTTTTTGGCGGTGGAAACGTTGCCATGGATTCAGCCAGAACCTCCTTGAGGCTCGGAGCTGAGGAAGTGACAATAGTTTATCGACGCACCATGGCAGAACTTCCAGCCAGGGCTGAAGAAGTTCACCATGCCGTGGAGGAGGGGGTCAAGTTTGAGTTGTTGAGCGCCCCTCTGGAAATAATCGGAAATGATCAGGGTTGGGCGGTAGGCCTGAAGCTTCAGAAAATGCAACTTGGCGAACCCGACGCATCTGGACGCAGAAGACCAGAGCCTATTCCTGGCGCAATATATGAAAAAGAATGTGATACGGTCATCGTTTCCATCGGAAACGCGGCTAATCCACTGGTTCCTTCAACAACCAGGAACCTTGAAACAAACAAGTGGGGCAACATTGTTGCAGATCCGGAAACCGGCAAAACCAGCAAGGATAGAGTCTGGGCAGGTGGCGACATTGTAACTGGAGCCGCCACGGTCATTCTTGCAATGGGGGCTGGACGCAAGGCCGCCCTTTCCATGATGGATACTTTCAAAGTATAGAAGATCAAGATCCGGCAGGGGATTGGCTTCTCTAAAATCCCCTGCTTCCCGCCTCAAACCTGAACAAAAATTTTACTTTCTTGTCAAATTCTAATATTAAAGTGTGGCCAGGCTACATTGGTCCCAATTGTAGCTTAAAAGCGCTCCACGAAAAAATATTGAACACCGTCATGCTTTGATATTATATGAGACGAATCAAATTAATATTTTTCTTCATGCTTATCATGATTCTGCTATGCCAAACGGCTTTAGCAGCCCCGATCAGAAAAATAACGGGCACCATCGTAGGGATTGAAGAAGGCTATCTATGGGTAAAACCGGACGAACAAAATAAGACTTTGAAATTCCTTCTTAAATGGAACACAAGCTTTACACCGCCACGACTGCCCATAAAAGGAGATCACGTTCTCGTCCTTTACAAGCACAAAGACGGGAATCGGGTAATCTATGGGGTCAATTATTTAAAAATGACTACTGAAAGTCGATCAGGAAACTGATAACGAGCGGATCAGGCGGATCTTCTCAGGAAATTCATTTAAACTTTTCCGTGGATTGAGCAGGTATGGACATCAATTTATTTCTTAAATCCGGATTCATGGGCTTTGCAATCGGAGCTGGAGCTCAAATGCTTATATTTTTCCTGTCGGGTCTCATTCTGAAGATCCGGCAGAATAACTTCAGGAGAGTTTTCCTTTTGGGCGCGATCACCTCTTTCCTGCTTGTCGATGGATTCCTTTATTACAAGATTGTTTTTCAGCAGGTTGAGCAGCCCCAATTGTTTCTTTCGGGATGCATAGGCGGGTGGCTGGGCGCAACCATCTTCGGGATCACGCAGCTAAAACCGATCCTGATGGATTCACTCAAAAAGTAACCAGAATTTTCAATTTTGGAAATGCCGCGGCCAGTTGAGACCGCTGGTGAGCCTTTACGAGGCTAACGGGATCAGTGACTTGAATCAATTGAATAGATTCCCGGGAGGTTGCGATATTTTTCATCGCAGTCCAGACCATAGCCTACGAGAAATCCCTTTTCCACGGTAAAACCGCTGTAGTCCACATGAACGCTCTTTTCGCGTCTGCCCGTCTTGTTTATGAAGGCGGCTATTTTGAGACTTCGTGGATTCTGTTGCAACAGGCGCTCGCGATAATTTCCGAGTGTCAGGCCTGTATCCACAATGTCGTCCACGAGAATCACATCCCTGCCCTCAATCGGGATGGAAATGTCCAGCAGGATTTTCAGTGTTCCACTACTGGTTAGTGATGAACCGTAGGAGGATATCCTGACAAATTCTATACGACAAGGTTTCTGAACTGCCCTGACCAAATCGGACAGAAAAATGAAGGCGCCCTTGAGTATTCCAATGAAAATCACATCCCCTTCAGGGTAATCCCCTGAAATCTGTTTTCCTAGTTCATATATCCTGTCCTTGATCGCAGCTTCATCAAAAACCGGGTTAAGTTCAGTGGTTTCCATGCCTTACTCCAATGATCTGTAGTGATGAGGTATTTTAGATCTGAATCACAGTCGGCTGGCAGCTCCGAAATTGAGATCGTCAAACAATCCTTCATGGGCCAGAAAAGAACAGCGGGCAGCTATCATTGCTGCGTTGTCGGCGCATAGTGACAAGCTGGGGAAAACGGGCTCAATGCCCACTCGCCGGCCCTCCTCCAGGAATTTTTGTCTCAGCGCCTGATTGGCGGCTACCCCACCGCACACGACTATGTTCCGTGTTCCAAGGCTTTGCGCCGCCCAAAGGCCCTTGGTCACAATAGCATCTATTGCCGCATCCTGAAAACCCCTGCAGATTCGCCTGAGGTTCCTGTCAGTCTCTGGATCGTTTCTGTCGTAGGCCAGAGCATGAAAACTTCCGGATAGGTTATCCAAACGCTTAACCCCGAAAATTTCTTCGGATTTCTTTAGGACAGCCGTTTTTAGCCCAGAAAATGAAAAGTCAAGATTACCTTGTTCCATGAGCGCCCTGGGTAATCTGATGTCATTGGGCAGGGTTTCAGAGGCAAGTTTTTCAATTATGGCCCCACCGGGATATCCTAGTCCGAGGAGCTTGGCTACCTTGTCATAGGCTTCGCCTGCGGCGTCATCTCGGGTCTTGCCCATCACCGTGATGTCTGTAGCAGACTTCACGTGAAATATGGTCGTATGCCCTCCGGAAACTACCATTCCGACAAAAGGAAAATTTAAGTCTGATTTCTCCAGAAATGAAGCAAAAAGGTGACCATGAAGATGGTTTACTGCGCAAACAGGCTTGTTCAGGGCCATTGCCATGGATTTGGCCACGCCTACCCCAACCAGAAGGGATCCGATGAGTCCTGGGCCTCGGGTTACCCCTATGCAGTCTATCTGATCCGGGCTGACGCCTGATTCAGTCAGCGCCCTGGCTATCACCCAGGATATGGATTCAATGTGCTTCCTGGAGGCAAGCTCAGGGACAACACCCCCATATTCTTTGTGAATATTTATCTGGGAAACAACTACGTTTGATAATACTTCAGAGGCGTCCACCGTTACAGCAGCGGATGTTTCGTCACAGGATGTCTCTATTCCAAGGATAATCATGCTTGATTTCTCATTGAGATCCGAATTTCCTCGAGTTGCTGTTCAATAAATTCGCGTGGCAGATTAACATATTTTTCAGGCAAAAGGTTTCTGGAAGTGCATTCAAGGGCCGCCAGGAGTTCCTGAAATTCTCGTTGTCTGGATATGTCTGAGGGGATAAAATCTGTTGCTTCCTTGATGATGGTCTCTGGGGTAACTTCTCCATCAAGATGTCGCCGTCGTTTAATCTCAATCAATAACTGGTCGAAATCTGCAGGATAGTATCTGGCAGTTATTTTCAGAATGCGTTCGCTGAATTCTATGGGAAATTTTTCCAGGTTCACACCAGCCCGGAGGAAAACAGCCTTCACGTATCCATCGCGCTCGGCTCCATGAATGTCAAAAACAGGTATGTGTTCCCCTGCCCTGCCAGAGCGCTTGATGTCAGGTTCCAGACGGTCTGGTCGAGCCGTGATGATTATCCAGACTATTCTTCCGCGGTTCCTGGGGTCCGACATCATCTTCAACATTGAACCGAACAGGCGTCTATCGACCTCGTGACTTAGAGGCCCCCTGCCTCCTATTTCGGTGTCAGCCTCATCATAAAACACCATGACTTTTCCCATGGCTTCAAGCGCAGAGCGGATTCTCTCCCAATTGCTCTCCGTTTGCCCTACATACTGGCCCCTTACGTTTTTAAGCTCAACGGCAAGCCAACCACTTTCCTTTGCAAAGGCTTTGAAGATGAAAGTCTTTCCTACTCCGTTAGCTCCGGGGACAAGAATACCAACAGGCATCAAATCAGGATCCGATCCGTTCAGAAAGGCTTTCAGCTCATGGAGTCTCCTGATAAGAGCGCTACAGCCCAGCACCCTCTCAAAACCATAGTCAAGGTTGAGGAAACTTACATACCCCTCAAGTTCCTTCTCTATGATCTCACGCGCCTTCTCAAAAACATGGGTGGAATCAACCCTGGTCCCTCTGTAAGAAGCCTGGTTGATGATTTGCCTGATCGACAGAAGGCTAAGGCCCGCAGAGCTGAAAGTGAGCTTTTCAATTTCAGCGTCTCCAATGGCAGTATCACCTGAGGCCAAATGGCTCAGAAAAGACATCCTCTCGGTGGCTGAGGGGCGATCAATGTTTATCGCCGCCACATAAGGAAGCTCAACGATTCGACTGTTCACCTCGCTCAAGGTTTCGCTGATCATGAATACAATGTTGTTTGAAACAACAAAGTTGTCATCAGTGAGCCAGTTTTCGAGGGTGATGACCTTGAGTCTATCCGAATCGGCCATAGAGACGTAGGACTGGGGCGGGGCTATGGCCTCACAATGTTTCAGGATTACCGCGAATGGCACGTCATGGTTTATTGTACCGGCATACACCTGACCATCAATTTTCATGAGTTGCCTGAGGGTTTCGAGCGCTGTTACAATGTCGGTTCTCGAGGCGGCCATGATCATGTCAAAACGATCGTGACCGATTGCGTCAGCAATGAGTTGCTGGTGATCCGGGTCCATAAAGCGGATTCCCTCGGCCGGGTCATAGACCACAACGATTTTGTTAGCTGAGGGCTTCCTGGGCTTGATAAGAGAGTCTATCAGGAATTCCACCAACGGCGCATACCGGCCATCTTCAAGAGGGTAAATGTCTTTGGTGTTACCGTAAATCACAAAAGCTGCAGATTCTGAGGACAGGTACTTGTCGATTATCCGCTGGGCAAATTTTGGCGCCTTGATGGTTTTGTGCATCATATTAGAAGGTTTGCTACATAACAGTATATTGGAGAAAAACTGTGATTATCCCAAGTCCCTGTTTTTTTCAGGAACCGCAGCCGGTTTTGACCTCCGCTTGAGCAATTCGTCAAATCTGGACTCAGCCTGTTTTGCAGCGCCCATTCGCTGGTATTTGTCATCGAGCAGTTCTTTGCCTGAATGGCGCATTTCGGTGGCAATCTTTGCCTGGGCCTTCATGGCGGACACTTTCTCTCTGATCGTGACAAGTGATTCGTCTACTGATGATTCGGCAAGGCCACGCAGACGCGATTCCAACTGTATGACCTGTTGATTGGAGACGAATTCAGCCACCATCTCGCCCTGCTCTTTTTTGAGCTTCTCGATTCCTTCACTGAACGAACGCAAACGTTTCTTATAGTCATCGACTTTTGTTTTCTGGGCTTCCAGCTCCTGGGTCAGCTGGGCCTGTTTTTCATCTATTTCTGCGATACGCGCCAGATAGCCTGTTCCAGCTTCTCTGTGGACAGGATTCCCCGGGTCCGATTCAGCTGCGGCCAAAGCTCCCTCCAGCCTGCTCTGGATGTCTGATTCCTCCCTGTCCAGATCCTTGAGGGTCTGTTCGGTCTTTTCCCTTTCCCGGGCAAGCAATGCCACGGCCCGTTCCATTTCGAGGTAACGTTTTTTTGCCTCATCTATCGCTGACGCGTATGTCGCTCGAATGGCTTCCGGACTCGATGACACCACATCGTCACCGGCATTGATGAACATACCTTTTATTCTGGTCCACAATTTCCCTAGAAAACCCATTTCATGTTCCTTACAGTTGAATTGGCTGATTGTCCTACTGGAATCCCTAGTCGCATATCCCATCCAGGTACCAATTCCTGATGTCGTGCCAGTGGTCAAATTTACAAACTACCGGAGCATCACAGTTTCTGTTCCACGGCTGCACAAGTAAACCGACTTCAACTCCAACTTCGAGGTAATCGCTCACATGCAGGTCATCATCTTCAATTATAAAGTTGGCCCCGGTTTGAGCGAGGTAGGCCCGTTTGTCCCTGTTTCCGCCAGTAACTATGATTTCAGGAGTCTTCCCAGGCCAGTTAAGTGATTCTATCTGCTTGCGCGCCGACCCGGGGTCCCGTCGGCCTGTTATGAAAAGCAACGGCTCTCCCGTGCGCTCATAAATCTCCAATAAAACGGATTCAGCCCCGGAGTACGGCTCTATATATTCCATGGAGTACATGTGATGGACGGACTCCCACAACGTCTCCACCGGTATCCCAAGAGGTTCAAGATCCCAGTTCATTAAATTGTTCGGATGAAGATTCTTTCCCGTCTTCTCGTTTATGTGACTCAAAATAACATCTATTGAACGCAAGACCACCCCATCGATGTCAAATGCAATTTTTATCAATTAAGCGCTCCTTTTCAATCACAGCCCTGTCACATCGTCGGTTCCACAATTCTCACAAATGGAAGAATAACCCTTGTTTGAATCTATTTCAACCGCAAGGCGCTATTGAGATTATATCTCGAAATTTCTCGCATTGACTTGAGCCACCATACAAAATAAATTCATCCCTGGACTTCACAACCAGTTTAACTCACTTTAGGTAAATCGATTTCAGGAATCGATCTCTTTTTGAATATTTTTGTCCAGTTTCGCGTCATTGTCTTATTCTTTGGAGTCACGATTATATGTCCCAGAATCTGGTATTTCGTTCCATTGTTGGACTGATAATTGTCATCATCGTGGGAACAGCCGGTTACATGTTTCTCGAAGGATGGACGTTCCTTGATGGGCTCTACATGACTGTCATTACCATCGGTTCGATTGGATATCAGGAAGTACATCCGTTGGGCGAATGGGGACGTATATTTACGATCTTCCTGATATTTATAGGTTTTGGAGTTGTTGGGTACGTTCTCATCACAGGCAGCAAGCTATTGATAGAGGGTGAAGTCGAAAAAATAATTACAAGGCGGCGTTCCATGAAGGCTATCGAGAAAACTTCAGGTCATTTTGTAGTTTGCGGTTTTGGCAGAATGGGCGCTTACGTGTGCCACCAGTTTCACGCAAGGGGCATACCTTTTGTTGTAATTGAGAATGCCCCGGAGGCTCAGCTCAAAATAATCGATAACGGGTACCATTTGGCGCCAGGGAACGCCACCGAAGAGGAAGTCCTGATCTCCGCCAACATAAAATCCGCAAGAGGACTGGTGTCGGTCCTAAACTCGGACGCCGCCAACGTGTACGTGGTCCTTTCAGCCAGAGAATTGAATACTGACCTTGAGATCATTGCCAGAGCCGGCGAGGAAAGCGCACACAAGAAATTGCTTCGAGCCGGGGCCAACAGAGTCATTAGCCCCTATCAGGTCGGTGGGATGAGAATGGTAATGGGAATCCTGAAGCCAGAGGTCATGAACTTCCTTGAGGTGGCTATGGACTACAGGGACATGAACCTCGAACTTGAGCAGGTAATGATCGATCCTGACTCCGTTTACTGTGGAAAGTCCCTGATTGAGACAGATATTCGCAAAGATCTCAACCTTATCATCATTGCAATCAAGAAAAGTCACGGAAAAATGCTCTTCAATCCCGGACCAACCGCTATTATCGAAGAAGGCGACATGCTCATAGCAATGGGGGAACGCAAAAGCCTGGGCATTCTGGAGCAGAAAAGCCGAACACATTGAATCCGGAAACACAGATCACAAATCACGTTCCGTGACATCCCGGTTTATGGTCTAGAGAAGTTGTTCAATCTCTCCGGTGTCTTGGTCCTTCAGACGACGCCTCAGAACACATTTTTCGCTATTTGTCTTCTCCCCATGCGATTCGGCTTCTTTCGATTCTTTTCCTAACCACCGCCCAGGTCTCTGTGGTCAGAAAGGACTCTCTCCAACGAATTACCATTGTTTCAAACATTTCGGTTGGCATTGAGAATGTCAGCTCATCAGGCTTGAGGTATTTCCTGTCAGAAGGATCCCAACCACCGACTACAGCTTTGAGGCGTCCCTCGGCCAAATACTTCAGCGGCCAGGTGACTATACTCGAACAGCCAGCGCCAAACGGTGACATTACAGCCTCAAAATCGTTGGTGACAAAGGTAGCGAGTTGATTTAGACCTGCTATCGCTTCGGCTCGCGCAAAAAAAACCACCAACTCAGGACGCTCTGACTCCTTGAACTGGCTAACCGGTTTCATGACACAATAATTGGCTGAGGCCGGTCCTGGATCCATGAGGTTGAAGAAATTGCGGGTAATTTCAGGTGATTCCAGGTAACGCTCGCCCTGGAGCTGATCCGGAATTCCCGTGGAGACATAATGAACTATCGATTCAAGCTGGGGCTTCAAAAAACCGAGATAAAAAGCTCCGCCCAAGCACCCAAAATGCTCTTTGTCGAAACACGCCGCCACACCTTTTTTACGAGCTCTCCACAACAGACCGACAACACATGAGAAATTTTCGTGGAGACTTTTCCAGTCGACCTCCCCTTTCGCCTCCGTTTCTATTGAAGGCAAAATTCCCTGCTTTGGGGTTATGGCTCCATGCGGAACTTCATCTGCATAATGAACGCCAAACGGCTCTTCCACTATTCCCAGAATATCCAGAAATTCTCTCACTCTTTGCATGTCCATGTGCTACTGACTCCGTTTTCCTGAATTCTCAACTGTAGAATCTGTCTTCACGGATTTTCTGTGATGTTCTCCTCAGAAATCTAGCGACTTGCTCAACAATTAAAAAATTACCCCTTGGCCAGCAGTCTGTTGACAGGGCAAAAAGGGGGGGCCTCACAAAGACTATTAAAGATTAAGCCAAATGCAGTCAATGTTTTATGTCGATGTGTGATGGTTGTGGACTCAAACTAAGGCTGCCGGAGTTGTCGGCTGACTCCTGATGCCCCTGCCGGCAGCTTTTTCTCTTCAACCCTTGAAGGCTTTAGTCTTTGTTTGGGCAAGTCAAGAATTAAAGATTTTATCAAGAATAAATCATAAACTTCTTGACACTGCCGCTTTACTGTTTTACTAAATGGTAAAATAGCGAAACATGATGGCGCTCATTTCAATCGTGAGCCAGATCAATATTACAAGCAAATTAAGGAACACAAAAACGATGGTCAAACTGTCATCAGAAAGCGGAAAACTTAAAATCAAATCTGAAGTATTCAAAGCCATGGGGCATCCTATCAGACTTGGCATAATCGAATTTCTTCGCAATGATGAAAAATGTGTATGCGAGATCGTCGAATACATGGGCACTGGGATGTCGAATATTTCTAAACACCTGGCCATCCTCAAAAAAGCCGGCATCCTCGAAGATCGCCGGGATGGGCTCAAGATGATGTATCGCCTGATAATGCCCTGCGCATTGGACTTTTCTTCATGTGTAGAACAGACTGTTTTGAAAAGATTGGATAAACACCGTTCTATCATGGTGGCTTGAGCTACAAACTCTTGAGTTTTTAATGATGAATCAGGCAAGAGATCGCTTGCTTAAACGTTAACTTCAGTTGAGAACATCAACTGATCCTGCGCCAGGTAAAAAAATGTCAAATCAAAAAAATCTGTCGGATATACCATCGCATGCGGTCAACGGCTCGGGGGCGGGTTTATCAAAATCGCTTTATGAATCTTTTATCACCGGTAATCTTGCCAAGTTCTGGTCGGACCAGTGGAAGCCTCTGGTAGCCATAATTTCAGTGTTCCTGGGGTGCTACTATCTCCCCATCGGGTATCCCAGATTTGATAATGCGGTGATGGAGTCTTTCCATCTGGTGAAGTGGTACGCGCAGGAGCATGTACTTTTGTGCCTGGTTCCTGCATTCCTGATTGCAGGCGCCATAGGAGTTTTCGTTAGTCAGGAAGGGGTAATGAAATACCTCGGCCCCACGGCGTCCAAGTGGATAGCCTACCCTGTGGCGTCGGTGGCGGGGACAGTCCTGGCAGTATGCTCATGCACAATACTGCCTCTGTTTGCAGGTATTTGGACCAGAGGCGCCGGCCTTGGCCCAGCAACGGCGTTTCTTTATTCAGGACCTGCGATAAATGTTCTTGCGATCATTTTGAGCGCTCGTATCCTGGGTCTGGATATCGGTATAGCCAGAGCCGTCGGGGCTGTTGTATTCAGCGTAATCATAGGGTTATTGATGCATCTGATCTTCCATAAGGAGGAAGAGCAGCGGACTCAGGAAACATTGGCCGCCATGGGGTCCATCTCACAGGAGATGCGACCTCTTTGGCAGACTATTATATTCTTTGGTCTGATGATAGGAATCCTGGTTTTTGCAAACTGGGGGAAGCCTGATACTGAAAGAGGAATATGGTTTTCAATATATTCCTCTAAATGGATTGTAACCTCAGCGCTCGGTCTTGCGTTTGCAGTTGTCCTGGCTATTTGGTATGACTTCTCACCGGTGAAGATAATCATTTCGATCATAGCGGTTGCCACAACTGCGTGGTTTTTCCCAGGCGATCATATCCTGCCTTTCACTGTTGGTTTTGTGGCTATTTCAATGATGGCTTCATCATCCGAAGGTGAAGCTCAGGATTGGTTTAGTGAGTCATGGGGTTTCGCTAAACAGATTTTGCCTCTGCTGTTGTTCGGGGTCCTGATAGCGGGATTGCTGCTTGGTAGACCTGACAAGGAGGGCCTCATTCCTAATGCCTGGATAGCCTGGGCTCTGGGAGGAAATTCCATAGGCGCCAACGCATTAGCTTCAGTAGCCGGGGCCTTCATGTATTTTGCGACCCTCACGGAGGTTCCCATAGTTCAGGGTCTCATTGGAAGTGGAATGGGCAAGGGTCCTGCTTTGGCGCTCCTTCTGGCCGGTCCGGCCCTCTCCTTGCCCAGCATGCTGGTCATCAACAGTGTTATGGGGTTCAAAAAGACCCTGGTTTTTGTTTGCCTGGTTTGCGCGCTCTCTACAATAGCCGGTGTGATGTTTGGAGCCATAGTTGATTGACATACAGAAATGTCGCTGACGAATGAACACGAAATATAGATATTCAGGAGGACAAAGTGAAAGTCGAAATTTTAGGAATAGGATGCTCAAAATGCCAGAAACTTTATGACCTCACCAGGGAGGTGGCCAGCAAGAATTCGATTGACGCCGATATAGTCAAAGTTGAAGATCTCAAGGTTTTTGGAGACTACGGTGTGTTCATGACCCCAGCCCTGGTTGTTGACGGACAAGTCAAGGTTGCAGGCAAAATGCCTAAAGAGGCTGAGATACTTGGGTGGTTAAAGGGTTGACCCCGGTCTTCGGATTATCCGAACTTGGACGTTTATGACGGTGACTGGATCGCATGCAGTCGTAAATCCTGTCCGGTCGAAACTGTTGAAGGGTTTAGCGCTCCATTTCAGGATCCCGAAAAGGAAAGACCTGAGTAGCTCAACTCAAAAAACCTCAACGTGGTTACTATAAAATCGGAATGGACGCAAAAGTTTCAAAATGAGTTTTTTTACGGTGAGTCAGGGCAATTGTGTCCACCTATTTCAAACATTGTAATTAGATTTTAGTGGAGGATATTTCACTTATGAAAAGGGTGCTCCGGATCTTCTCCCTTAGCTTGGTCGTCGCGTTACTTGCGGCTCCAGGAATACTCAACGCCTCGGAGGCCAAAATAAACCTGCAGGCCCTAATGACCAAAAAGATGCCTGTTCTGCTTGAGTTTGGTCGCGGCTGGTGCATTCCCTGCAAGTATATGAAGCCAATTCTGGACGACATGTCTTCGGCTTATTCAGGCAGGGCCATTGTAATGACGGTGGACATGGATCTTAACAAGGATCTGGTTAGAGACTTCAGGATAAGGATGATGCCGACACAGGTATTCCTCACACCTGAGGGTAAGGAATTTTTCAGAAACGAAGGCGTTTTCGAAAGAGACAGCATAATGAAGGTATTTACCCAGATGGGAGTCGTGCCTCCTACGCCTCAAGGCACAGTTCCCACTCAGCAACAAGGACCTGTTCAGCAGGCTCCGCTTCGGACTCCAGCCACAAGGTAAGTGAAGTACTGGACAGTGGCGCAGACTGCGTCACCTGTTTTCTCATTTTTTTCAGTAGCCTGAAAAATTACAAATCTGGAGACGGTTAATGGAATCACTTATTGCGATTGTTGAGCAGTGGGTATCATCTGGTAGCATCTGGCTTGCAGCTGGAGGATCATTCATCGGAGGCGCTTTAACTGCCATGAACCCTTGTGTTCTGGTGATGGTTCCCCTGCTCATAGGCTTCATAGGTGGAATGGATGAGGAAATGTCGGCATCGAAGTCTTTCCTTTATACTCTAGTGTTCATTCTTGGATTTAGTGTTGAACTTGCAGTTCTTTTTACGGTTGGACTTGCAGCGGCTCCTTTCCTGCAATCCCAATACATGGTGTATGTTGTCGCTGTCATATGCGTTCTTCTGGGACTGCATTTCATGGACCTGTTTCAAATCCAGTTGCCCATTTCCCAGGACAAAATCCCCAAATTTACCGGATTTCTGGGCGCGGCCTTGTTCGGTTTCATGTTTGGGCTGGTCTCGTTACCATGCACTGGACCCGCGCTGTTGCTTATTGTGAGCGTAATCCCAGTCAAAGGGGCACTTTTTGGTGGCATGATGATGCTTTTCTACGGAATAGGCCACTGCCTGTTGATGCTGGCAGTGGGAACATCGGCCGGGGCAGCCAAAAGTTTGATTACTTCTACCAAAATGCATTCTGCCAATCGTGTCTTTAAAAAAGCCGCTGGCGCCCTTCTGACTGGAGTGGGCATATACATTGCCGTAGGAGCGCTGGTTCCAAGCCTCGGTATTGGGATCTAACATAATTTAAAGGCTGGAATTTACCTGTCAGCTTAAAAAAGCCATGTCATTATTTTGAGTGGCTTTTTAAATGTTGGTATATTTCGCTATTTCGTCACACAGTTCACTGAATTGAGGTCAGCCATAAAGGCAGTGGCCGTCAGCTCAGTCCTGACTTCCATCAGGTCCAGGGGAAATCTCGCTACCAATAGCCACTTGACGTTGATCTATTAGCCACCTCAAGGTATTTAACTCATGAGTATGCCTGGAGCACAACAAGATCGATGAGGTGAAGGCTGAATCAGGAAGGGCTTGCTCCTGACCATCAGAAAGCGCAGCCTGTTTGACCATTGAATATATTGGATCATTTCCAGCATCATCTTGACTGTGCCGAGATAAGCCAGCACAATCTGGAAACCCCGAAAGATTAGCATTCCGGTTTTAAACTGGACTACTAGAATATGATGAGTGGAGCGTGTATGGGTAAGCTGTCAGATCAAGCTGAAAAAGCTGTATATCGGAAGTCTGATTCCGATTTGAAGAATGGAAGCGGGAATCGTGTTTCAAAGGCCGGAAGAATTGCCAATGTATTTTTGTTCAAGCCCACCAGGATGATATTCTATGTCTTTTTTCTGGTTGCTACTGTAGGTTTACTTCTAATGGGACTGGACAGGGCTGCGGAGTTCTTTCTCCATAAAACGTATTTATCGGATGTATACCCCGCCGACTTTCAGATGAGCAGAAAAGACCTTACTCGACCTGTTTCTCATTATGACTATGACCTAACGCCTGGAGTGTGCCTGATTCATAACCTGAGCAAGGGCAACCGTTTTGAATATGCGAACAACGCAGGCTTTAGGGATCCTCGCTATATTTCTGTCAAGAAACCCGACGACGAGTTTCGTATATTTCTGACTGGAGGCTCCACCGCATTCGGTCTGGGCGCTGCAGGTTCAGCCGCCCCGATAACTGGTTTTTACAATATTGAACAGCGCGAGACAATATCCCACGTGATCGAGAAAATCCTCAATGCGTCTGCCCCGATAGAGGGAAAAACCATTCGAGTTTACAATACAGCCGTTTGGGGATACTCGTACCAACACTCGCTGATGAGATATATTTCCAAACTCAGGAGGTATTCTCCCGACCTGCTGATAGCGCTTGACGGGGCCAATGAAATTCATCCCGTGTCCATACCTCTGGATAACTGGGATTATTTTGCTCAGGGACAATATAACGCCATCCTGAAACAGGTTTTCTCATTTGATTGGCCTGGACTGTCATCGTATCTGACGTTGTGGCTCAAAAATAACACTTTTCTGATGACATTTTTCTGGCAGGGGAACGACATCTTTCAAAATCTGGAGGGAGAGATTCGATTCCACGAAGGTAGTCTTTTGCATACTTTCAGTTCCAATTCCAAGGACAGCACTATCGACCCGCAGAAGAGATCAGAAATGATCACCGAGAACATGACAGCGATAAATAAAGTTATCGAAGATTATCACAATGCCCTGAATACCGATTCCATTCCTCATATTTTTGCCATTCAGCCAATGCTGTATTCCAGTAAGAAACCTCGGACCGAGATAGAAAATAAGGTTGAACAAACCAGAGACCATGAGATTTATTATGATGTTAATACCGGTCAGCTTTATGACTACATCACCCGTCGAATTGTTTCGAACGCTCAGGAGAGAGGCATACATACACTTAATTTTGTTGACTATTTCAATGACACGAGTGAATGGGTTTTCACTGACTGGTGTCACCTAACGGCAGGCGCAAACTATTTGATAGGGAAGGAAGTAGCCAACCAGATCAGGGAACATTACTTTAAACAGACGCTGCCGGTAAAGGATCTGGTTCGCGACAAGGATCTCTATTTCAGAAACCTTGCGCTGTCAGCCTCGATAGTATCGGCGCCAGAATCTGATGGCGAATCCAATTCAGTGAAAAACATTTTGAGGGATTATCCCGGTGAGCCTTTGTATTCGTCTGTTGAAGTTTCCCAAGACAAACCATTGGAGCTGATCCTGGATCTGGGACAGGTAAATGAAATTAGCAGAATGAGAATGTTTTGGGGTGATGAATCACATGTGCCCGAGAACTGGAAAGTCGATATATCGGAAGACGGGGAGTCGTGGATCAACTGGATAGAAGGTTCAGACAAACTGATAGATGGATTGTCAATCTGGCCAGCTCTGGATTATTACAGTCCCAATACTGTGCAGGCAAGATTCATTCGATACAAAAGTGACGATTCCAAGGTGAGAAAAATATCGTTAAGATCTGTTAGCGTTTTCAGATGACATGACATGAGGCCACGTAATTTTGGAGATGATTTCTGAACCGAACTAACAATAGCCTGGTTCAGACCACTTCTTTAGAAAGATGTTCAGGAAATGGCCGAAGAGATAGCCGGTCATCCGGATCCCGTCACGGTGGGAGGGCTGGCGTTGACCAGGCCTCAAATTTTGGGGATCAAGTTAAACAGGACTAATTTGTCGTTGTAGAAAATATCTTCTGATTCATTCAGACCCGGATGGGGGTTTCGGATCTTCTGGTCAAGACGACGTAACGCCTCTTCTGTCAACATACGGTGGCTTGGTAACGCAAAAAACGCATGTGCAAGACATAATCCAATTCGATTTTCAGGAAGGCTAATGCGTATGTTGGACATACTCTTTGACGCCCGATCAATTTTTATTTTCTCAGTCCGAAAGGGCCTCACGGACAACCCATAGAAGGGGCTGTTGTTCTTGCAATCTTTTGTGCTCCTGAGTTTCCTGAAAATTGGTTGACTGAGTCTACACTTTCTACATATTTTATGTTATATTATCTGATCAAGGCGCTAGTAACATGAATAAAATACACTACATACTCTTTTCTTTGCTGTTAATGGTCATTTCTTCGGGGCCTGTAATGGGATCCGATATTCGCGGCATGTGGATAGGTAACGCTAAAGGGGCCATATTCGGAGCTGAGGGTAGCGTCAACATAACCCATCAGAATGGTGAAGACATAACAGGCGTTGTAGAGGGGGGCAACTTTTTCGGCCGCGCTAAATTTTCGATTCAGGGGAAAATCAGGGGCAATTACATTTTTGGCAGCAAAGACGGTCACACTTTTGAGGGCTTTCTGTATTCCGACTGGACGATACAGGGACTTTTCCGGGCAATTGATGGTGACACCTATAAGGTGATGCTTCGAAGGCCCTACCCGGTCTGGGGCTCACCGTATGGAACCTGGGGTTACAATTGATTCTTCAACATCTTTTCAACCGACTTTCCTCCATCAATCGAGTCTTGTTTGATAACTCTCTGATTGCCGTAGCGCGTTTTGATTACAGGGTCTGAAAAAGAAAACATGTTCCGCCTTCATGGTCTGTTGATCGATCTTGAGTCCGGGATGCCCGACTCTTCCCGTTTCAAGGAACTCAAGGTTGCCATTTGTGGTAAGCTTGGCCTACGCGCACCTGACAATTCCAGTGTTGCCATAATTCTTGATCACGTTCACTTCTCTCATACAGATTTTATAAGTAACAATCTCCGGAAATATGATTTTATGATTCTTAGTCCTCAGGGAACCCCGTGGCGGTCATACACCGGCGCTTCAAGGATACAACTCGATAGACTAGGGATTGTCGTTGTAGACGCCATCATGAATTCTGGATTTCCGGCGCTGGCAATATGCGGGGGTCATCAATTCCTGGCGTTGAGCTTTGGAGCCGAGGTAGACTTTATTGATGAAGCTTTGGCAGGACAAACTCTGCAGGTTTATCCCTTCGAGGCTGTAGCCGAACGCGGCTTAACAACTCTGGAGACTCTTCGGGATGATGTTATTTTTGAAGGCATCCTGAGTCACCCATCTACATTTGACGTGATGGAAAGTCATACAGAGGAAGTTAAAAATACGCCGCATCCTTTTGTGAATCTTGCAAGAAGCGCCCTATCTGAGATACAGTTTATCACGATACCTGATACTCCTGTTTACGGTATGGCTTTTCACCCGGAGAGAGGGTGGGAACACGGCTCATTGACCAATAGTGTGGTTTCGCCTGGTAAATTGTTGCTGGGTAATTTTTTTGGGCTCGTCTACAGAAACAGGTTCTAGGAACAAGGCCTTGATCTGTAAAGAGCCAGGATTCTATTGGACTTAATCATCAGATAGGGGGTCTTCCGAAATGGATGAAGCTCAAAAAGCGAGAATTCGTCTGGAACACTGGATCAATCACAATTGCGATCATTTGAAGGGTTACCTTGAAGTTTCTAATTCCCTTGATTCTATAGGCTTATCCCTCATAGGCGATAAAATCCGCAACGCCGTAGAATACATTGACAAGGCCAATGATGAATTCCGTAAGGCGCTCGAACAGTTGGGGGCCTCGTCTCCATGCGCTGGACCCGCAGTGGGCTGTTGTTGTTCTCAGCATTCTAATGAACACGGCCACTCTCACAGCCATGAACATTGCCACGGGGAACACGAGGGCTGTCATGAACATTCACATGAGCACAGCCATAGCCATACCCATCAACACCCACACGGCGGATCTGGTCACCGACATGACTAATCCCATGGTTAAGGCTTTATATGTGAGTTTACTGGTTTAGGAGGAAATTATGGAAGCCAGGACTTTTGAGATGGAATTTGCCAAATTCATTGAACGATTTCACATTGAAATCCGTGATCTGTTCATGGAAGACACCCTCCATAAAAGAGAAATACTCAGTCATTACCAGCTTGCAGAGGAGATGCTGAAGGAATTAGCAGATACGGTGCTCTCGGAATTTACCGTGAACATAGACAAACGGACATCGGTTGAGACAATAGCTGACAAATACGTCAAACTGGGCATACGCTGTTTCGAAGATGGGCTGAGCTATTCCGAGATGGTAAGGGTTTTCATCCTGCTCAAACGACACGTATGGCTTTTCTTCCAAGACAGCAATTTTGCGGGACAACCATTTGATGTGCGGTCCATCGTGGCGCTGAATAACAGGACAACGCTCTTTTTTGATCGCGCCATATACTACTTCCTGGTCGGCTTTGAACAGACCCAGTCTGAAAACCCAACGGAACTTGAATCATTATACAACACCTTCCTGGACAGATTAAGGATAGATCTCAAGAAGCCTCCCACGGATTAAAAATGAGCTCTTGTCGTGTCGATGCGATGGCAGTAAAAACGGAACGCCCCTGAGAATTATCAGGAGCGTTTTTTTCTGGATGCTACCCCAATGAGAGAGGAGGCCTTGATTCTGGATTTCTATTGAACTACCTGAACCGTATATCCGAATTTGTCTCCATTTTCCTGCCTGTATTCGATCTTGACTTTTTCACCAACCGCAGGTCTTCGGAAGGGTATGAACTTTGTCTTGAGACCTACCCGGATGTTTACTACCTCAGCCGCTTCAGAAGCCTCGTCCGTAACCCTGAGGGATAGACTCTTGGGAGAGGAGGCGACTACCTCACCCGTCAAGGTCCTGGAACTCTTCTCCTCTTTCGGAACCGCCTCTGATATTTCTTCCTTCGGCGCGGCAGGCTTCTCTGCAGGAGATGTCTTGGCTATGACTTTTTTCTCACCGGTAGACGTTCTGCCTACAGGCTTAGTTGGGGGAGCTGTGGTAGCCCCTGGGCGTTTGGCGGCCGACGGTCCGGTCGATATGCCCTCTGAATCGGTGGATGATGGTGGCTCAGGCCTCTCGATTGATCGAGTCGGAGCTGGCTTTCTCCTGGACGTTGGGGCCGCAGTAGTCCCGGAGGGTCCAGCAGGACCCCACGATGGGTCTGACACGTGAGCCGGCGGTCGGGTTGAAATTATAGGTTTGGGAGGCGTGCATGAGTCGATAGGACTCGGCTCCTCACCTACCGATCTACATACCGATCCTGACGGTGGAGCTGGCGGATAGCATTGGGCCGCGCTCGGCAACGGAGACAGGCTAACGACTTTTGTGGCCTTCATATATCCGTCCTCAAGAATGAAGTCTACTGCAACATTCTCGCCTAAACACGGTCGCCGATTTGGAACAAATTTGGTGCGCCAACCTACGTTAACTTCAGCGCATTGTCCGTTGGATTTGACGGTCATGGTTCGCCAGCCATTCTCAACAACGGCGCCTTTGAAAGTGCAAATTCTGTAGGCTTGAACTGGCTCCGCCATACATGTTATCAAAAGCGCAGCCATTACGATGGCAATAGAGCCGAAAACGGAACATTTCCCGGACATGGGAGACCTCCTCACTGGGGGGGTAAGGAATTTGCTCTGGTCTTTAACAGCGCCCGGCTCTGCCGGGTCATTGAGCTTCCTATGTATTAAAGTGTTTCGAAACATAGTAGGTTACGTTTAAAATGTCAAGTAATTTTGTAGATACAAATACTACTTATTTGGTTATATTGCATTTTAGATATAAGATATAATGAACCGGTCAAAATCGTGTTGTCCAGGTTGGCCATGAGTCCCTGAATACACATTTTCTGGAGGTTAGTCATGGGTGTATGCCGTGACACAGGCGGCATGGAAATAGATATGGTCAAGGAGATGGCCGAGGGATTGGGTAACTCCGGGGCTGCCCTTGAACAACTGATTGAGAAGGCTGTCGAGGCGCGCAAGCAGGTTTTGAGCCTGATGGAGACGCACGGTGACGGGATTTCGAACCAAATCAAATCTGATCATGTTGAAATGATAAACGATTCGATCAGGAATTACAATTCCCTGGTAAATCGGGCGCAGCATGCTCTTGACTGGCTTTTGATCCAGCGTGAAGCCTGCGGTTTCAGGACTCACCGCAATGTGAATTCTTTTTACCCTATTCCTCAGAAAATCGGGTTGTTAAAGACATGAGGAACTTTAATTCCGGTTTTTTTATTCGAACGTTATTGTCTGTCATTGTTTGGCTGACATTCATTTTGACGCTAATCCCATCACAGGTTCGCGCCGGTAAATCTGCAAGCAATGAAGTGTGGATCGTTTATTTCGGGTCTGCTGACTGTCCGGTTTGTGAAAACGTGAAACCGTTGCTTGACGGACTTGTTGGAGAGTATGATCTCAAAGTTCGCTCTTATGACATCACGCGTCCAGATGATTACCTGATTTTTTCACAGATAGAATCTGTTCACAGCGAAAAAAAATTCTCGGTTCCCATGGTGATAGCAGGTGACAACATCCTTATAGGTGAAAAGCAGATACGCAATAATCTGAGAAAACTGGTAGACAGATATCGTAGAACGACAGGCGCCAGGTTACCTTACCTTGGTGAAGCTGAATCCCGAACATCAGGAGATCGAACTCAGGACGCTGATTGCGCTCAATGCAGGGATAAAGGCAGGCCACCATCGATTCAGAGCGAATTAAAAAAACTGAAGGTGATTCTCGACAAACTCATTGAATAGAGCTGCGCCGATTTTTCCTATAAAAATGGTCTTGATTGTGGCAATTAGCCTTAACTGAGGTTATTATATGTTAGAGTAGTCATTAAATGACATGATATGAGCGCTGCTCATGGCCATACGGGTCCGAATAACAGGATGAAGCTGAATAATTTTACGTGACACCCTTGACTATATTCGGATATATGAATAATGTCTTAGTAACTCACAGCATGAATGTCATCAGGAGAAAAACATGTTCACGATTGACGAAGATTCAACAAAATTTCTAAGGGAGAAACTGGTTGACAACCAGTTCCTTCGCGTGTTTTTTGGCGGCTATGGTTGAGGCGGTCCCAGCATGGGATTGGCTCTGGACGAGCTAAAAGAAGGCGATGAAAAGCATGTGGTTAATGAATTACCCTTGGTTGTAGATCCTTTTGCCATGAAGATCATCAAGGAATCAGGCGGACTATCAATCAAGTCTAGCATATTCGGTCCCATGGCGGAACTGGTAAACTCTAACTCTGACGGTTGTGGCAGTGGATGCAGCTGCGGATAATGAGGCCTAGTGATGCCAATATTTGAATTCGTATGTGGAAAATGCGGCGAGGAATTTGAGAGGCTTGTCTTTTCGTCCGGGCTCGGAGATGTTAAGTGTCCGAAGTGCGATAGCGACGACGTGACAAAGATTCTGTCAGTTTTTTCCAGCTCGCCAATTGAGCGAAGCCTTGGATCGTCATGTAGTCATGGCGCGTCAGGCGGTCATTCCTGAGGCTAGACCATACAGTGTCGTGACACTGATAAAAAAGAAAAGAGGCCGGACAAAACGGCCTCTTTTTTTTCAGGCTAATCCCATTTTCGAATGTCTTCAATAGTTTTGAATCCATCTTGAAGACTATCAACCGGAATCTGTTTTACATTTCCTTTCAATTTTATGGTTTCCTTAATAGACGCTTCGATCGAGTTTTTGAGATCCGGGGCCAGTTCCTCTCTCAACTCCACTTCCAGAGTCATTACGTCCTGATCGTGCAATCTTTCTACCAGCAGCCGTCCTTTAAGTATCTGCGGGAAGCTGTCAACTACCCTTTGGACTTGAGACGGATGCACAAACATTCCTTTGACCTTGGTAACCTGATCAGCCCTACCGAGTATGCGCGTCAACCTGGGAGCCTTCCTGCCGCATTCGCAGTCTTCTACGACCAGACAGGAAAGGTCGCCGGTCCCGAATCTTACAAGTGGATAGATCCTGTTGTTGCATGTGACCACAACTTCTCCCACAGATCCCTCTGGTAGTGGATCTCCTGTCTCAGGATCCACAATTTCAACGATTACGTCGTGATGTATGTGCATTCCGCTCAACTGTGAACATTCGTAGGATACACACCCAACGTCAGCAGTTCCATAGGCCTGGCGTCCAACAATTCCGTAATCGTCGAAAAATCTCTTACGCAAGGACTCCGGAAGCATTTCAGCGGCAAGAAAGGCCACCTGCAGTTTTACAGACGAAATAATGTCAAGCTCTTCAGCTTTCTTCAGAATGGCCATGAGAAAACTCGGCGTGCCTATGTAACCGGTAACGGCCAGGCTTTTGAGTATGTCGGCCTGAGCCTCGGTATTGCCTATGCCTGTCGGGATGACAACTGCTCCAAGTTCGGTCATTCCCTCTTCAAACATGTGTCCAGCCGGAGTCAGGTGATACGCAAATGTGTTAATCACTATGTCGCCTTTACGAAAACCGACCGAGTATAGAGCGGTTTTCCATCTCCAGTAATCATTGACTTTTCCTACTGGATCATAGATCGGGCCGGGTGACTGATGAATTCGGGTCAACTCAGACATGGGAACGGTCAGAAAACCACCAAATGGAGGTTTTAACTTCTGGGCTTCGGACAAATCTTTTTTCTTGGTTACCGGGATCTTCCTGAGGTCCTCTATGGTCCTGATCGAGTCTGGCGTCAGACCCTTGGCCTCCATTGCAGCACGAAGCGGTGTGCCATGATTGTATGCGTGAGACACCACCTCGGTCAAAAACTTCTCCTGATACTTTTTCCTAAGATCAGGGCTAAACGCCTCTTCAGGTTGTAAAATCCCGGAGTTCCTGTCAATCTGACTCATTCGTCGCCTCCCTCCATGAGCTTGAAACAAAATTATTTCGAACTTCTAACTTGTTATCGCAACATGAGAACTTTGTCATCGACAAGTTTTTGTCTGAGCAAGAAAAATGTTTCTCAGTGGTCAGGATCTGGTACCCAGACTCAATCTCTCACGTATCTCACAACAGGAACGGATCTCAATCCGGTTTAAAAGTGACAGGATCTTTAAACATAAACCTCCTCCACTCTAACAGAGGCGGCAGAAAATTGTCAGGCAATTGCAGTTGACAGTCTAAAATGGTCAACATATTATAACTCAGAAGATATAAATTTTTTTATCATCTTGTCACCTCAATTCCTGACTTAAAATTCTTTTCATTATCGGACCTGGACTGGCGTCCTGTAGGGTTATAATTCATTCTGATGAATCGTTAAAGGTGTCATCAATAATTCAAATGACGATTCCGAAGCTTATGCCGTAGAGATTTTTTTACCTTTTCACAAAATATAGCGCGTACATTCTGATCACTACGCGGAACTGAACAACAAGAGTTTTTTTGGAGGTTTCATGACGGTAAGCAAATGGATTCACATGGGAGTGGTATTAAGCCGACAAGCAGAGCAGAATCCTGACAAACTTGGATGCCAGGACAAAAACAGGGACTTCACATTCAGCCAGTGGAATGAACGGAGTTGCAGACTAGCTAACGGTCTTGATGAAATAGGATGCAAACAGGGCGACAGGTTTGCGGTGATAGCTTTCAACCGCGTTGAGTGGATGGAAATATACGCTGGAAGCGCCAAGGGTGGTCAAATAAGTGTTCCGATAATGTTCAGGCTTGCTGGTCCTGAAATTGAGTACATTGTCAACAACGCCGGCTGCAAAGCTTTCATAGTTGAAAAACCCTTTGTGGAGATGATCAACGGCATCAAGGACCGCCTTCCTGTTCCTGCAGGGTCGTACATATATCTGGGAGAACCAGGTGAGAAAGCTCCTGAGGGCTACATAGAGTATGAATCCTGGCTTGCTTCAGCCTCTGATAACGAACCTGACACCATAGTTGACGCTGAAGACCCGTGGACTTTCATGTATACCTCAGGAACGACCGGTAAACCTAAAGGCGTTGTAAAAACTCATGAATCATATCTTGCGATGTATTACCTTGACGTAGCCAACATGGGATTGAGGCCAACTGACAAGGCTCTCATGGTTATGCCGATGTGCCATGTTAACTCAATATTTTATTCATTCCCGTATACCCTGGTTTCCGGCGGAGTTTGCGTCTACAACGAATCAAGTTTCAGTCCTGAAGACTTTCTGGCCACAGTCCAGAAATATGGAATAACTTTCACCTCGCTCGTACCGACGCATTACATAATGATTCTTTCATTACCGGACTCCATAAAGAAAAAATACGATGTTTCGAGCATGCGACAATTGCTGATATCGTCTGCGCCTGCACGAAAGGAAACAAAGGTAGCCATCCTGGACTTTTTCAAAAACGCTGAATTATGGGAGGCTTATGGATCAACCGAGGCTGGACTTGTTACGTTGTGCAGACCGGAAGATCAGCTTCGCAAACTCGGGACCATCGGCCGGGAAATCTTCGGAATTGACAGAATCAAGGTCCTCGACGAAGAGGGTAACGAGGTTCCTGATGGACAGGTAGGAGAGCTTTACGCACGAACTCCCATGATTTTCAAGGAATATTGGGGATTACCCGAAAAGACAAAAGAGGCATTTCAAGGTGAGTGGTTTACCGCAGGAGACATGTGTTTCAGGGATCCCGAGGGCTTTTACGTGCTTGTAGACCGCAAGGCAAACATGATCATCACCGGCGGTGAGAATGTTTTCCCATCCGAGGTAGAGAACGCTCTAGCGTCACACCCGAAAGTGAAAGATGTGGCTGTCATCGGAACGCCCCACGAAAAATGGGGTGAATCCATTCATGCATTCATCATCCTCAAAGACCCTGATGACGCCTCCGATGGCCTCAAGGAAGAAATCAAACGTTTCACCCGAACCAAGATAGCAGCCTATAAGACACCCAAATCCATAGACTTCATTGCTGATGATGAAATGCCCAGAACCGGCACAGGCAAAATTCTCCATAGGGTGCTGCGCGAGCAGTTTGGGAAATGGAGCGACAATAGATAACCAGAGAACATTGTGTCTTGAAGTTATTTCATCCTTTTAATCGGATGGACACAAACCCGCTGTAAGTAAGTCCTCAAACACAGCGGGTTTTGTCTGACAACATTGTTTTTGGAATGCGGATGTGGTATTTGCCTCATTCATCTTGGGCACGCATTAGCAGGTTATTCTGGAGGATGATTGAGACCCCAATGAAACTTGGAATCTTATTTTTTCTTGTCGCGCTTTTTCTAACAACTTTTGTTTCACCGCCTACGAATGCACAGTCTCCAACCCTTACGCCAAATACCAATGCTGAACAGTGGCGTAGTCATCAGATGAATCAGCCTTCACATTCTTCTGGCGAAAATGATATACTTTCAAACGATCGACTTGAAGAAATTAGACAATTATACATCGAGGCCAAACGCGAGGCTGAGAAAAAGCCACCGTCAGAAAGCAGAAATTCCCATTCGGTCAATCATCAGATGAAGTAGTGTGGCGAGGTCTCCGGGCATTTGAAGGGTTAGCGCAGCAACCCGGCCCAACACGACGGGAACGTTAGCAATCAGTTCAGAACTCTGTTTACCACTGAAAACATTACTTTGATCCCACAATCAGAATCCACCTGAACAGGACTTCATTCCCAGGCATGCGCTGAAAAACCCTTGAAATGTTTTCCAGTCGTTTTTCATAAGGTAGCATTGGGAACAAGCCGGCAGACATTGCAGGTATGGAAAAGAACTCCTGGACCTGCTGACGGGGTAGCCTGAAGTTTTCTACCGAGAGCTCTACGGATTTGAACAGGGATTTGACATGGTTTTCCAAGTCGGCCAAAGAGACAGGCTTCTTTAGGCTCAAACCAAGCTCTAGCCCAAGTTCCGACTCTTGTAACAGGTTGGCGCCACTGTCTGAATAAACACCATCCATGAAAGTGAGCCCCATTTTACCATTCTCTCTGAGTAATCCGTGAGCCTGTTTCAGACTCTCCCTGAAATCAGGGATGAGAAATATCGAAGCGCTATAAATTATCGCGTCAAAGGATTGTTCCATGCAGGAATCCAAAGCTGCGGCGTCGCCTTCGACGAAGACAAGTCGGTCATTGGCGGGAAAATTCATCCTTGCTTTTTCAAGCATGGCTGGCGAGTTGTCCAAACCGTAGACACGAGCTCCTGGACAGGCTTGCGCAAGCTGGATTGAGCTAGCTCCCGTTCCACAGCCAATGTCGAGTATTTTCTGGGACGCTGTGGGGTTCATCGTTGAGAGCAGCTTGGCGTTCAGTTCCTTGAAGAAGCCGTACCTTGACTCAAATTCATCATAATGAACAGGGCTAACTTCAAAATTCCGTCTGACCGCCGACTTGATTTTGTCAACTTTTTGGGCGTCCATGGATTTTACCTGGTTTGGAGGAAGTTCTAGTCTACTTTATATCTGGCAATCTCGTTCGGCAGAATAATCAGCCTCTCCAGTTTTCGCTTGAAACTTGACTCACTATGATCGTCTCCATGTTTCCATGTTCTCAGCATGTCCTTGGCCTGTTTCTTGTCGATTCCCAGCACTTCCCTGAGTTGCCCCATAGTTATGCATTCTTTTTCGTACACATAGCGGGCGAGAATATCCAGAGGAGTCTGTCTCAGAGTCTCGAGCGGAATGTCAATCCCCACACCGGACAGGTAACCTTTCAGGGCTATGTATGGATCAACGGATCTCTTTGGCGCTTGTGTCACTTCTTCGGCCGAGTCCGGCTTGTCGACGTCTTCGTTGAAATAATTGGCTGCCCCGTCGATAAAATCCTGTCTGATAGGGGAAAACACATCCATGACCAAACAGCCATCGAGGCCTGTTTTGGCGCTATGTGGCTGGGATGGAGGAATGATGATTACATCACCAAATGTTAGTTCAACATCGTCCTTGCCGGGAAACGACAGAGTTAGAGCGCCCTTTTGAACCATTGTCATCTGCTCAGACACATGATCATGTAGTGGAACCTTTGAATTTGGCGCCAGTTCGATGAGAACAGCCATCACGTTCTCTCCCCATACCATCTTCCTTGAAATACTTTCGTTCAACTGTTCAGGCTTTATGTCTTTCCATGATGTTAAACGCACAGTTGTCTCTCCCGTCTCTTGAATAGAAGTTGACTGTCTCAGTGAGTCCCTGCTCCCTTTTTTGGAAAATCCAGGATGGCGACTTTGGAGTTTTTAAGTTCAAGCCATTGGTTACAATGATCGCATTGAATTCTTACTCCGGATTTACTAGTTGTCTTTGTTACCGGGCGTTTGCAGTCATCACAAATTATTTCTGCCGTCTCCAGCGCATCAAGCGCATAGGCCTCCCAGATCTGACCACTGGATTTTTCTATCTGGATCAATTTCTTTACTGCGTGAACCATACTGGCGGCGTCACTCGATCCGAAGCGATCTCGCGCGCAAACAGTTTCGACTATCTCAACCAGTTTCTTGTATTCCCTGCTCGTTTTTACGGTCTGTGAAATCTGAGGAGCCTTTTTCAGGCTGCTATCTGGTTTTCTGGAGCCTGACCTGAGAAAATCTGGCATTCGATCAGGATAGCTTCGAGCGTACCAGACCAGAAAAATAATAACCCAGAAAGATATTCCGATAATTGTTTCCAGCAAAATACCTTAAATCCTCCCGGAGGTTCCTGACTCGACAGATATCACTTACTAGCCCGTGACCTCGACTTTAATTCCTCGACAACCTGCGCCAGGCGTGAGCGGGTTTCATCAATCGACCCGGAATTGTCGATGAGTATGTGAGCCCTGTTCTTCTTTTCCTCTATGGACAGCTGTGAATTAAGTCTGGCAGCCGCTTCATCAGGCGTCAGGCCGTTTCTGGCAACCAGCCTCTGCTCCTGCAGATCCCTTTTTACGTAAACAACCACCACTACATCAACGGTTTTATCCCAGCCTGTTTCATACAGCAGAGGCACATCAACCACTACGATTGAATGACCAAGCCCTGCATAGTGTTCAAGAAGTTCATCTTTTTTCCGGGCTACCACCGGATGAATGATGTGCTCAAGCTGCGTTTTGAGTTCATGGTTACCAAAAACCTTGGAGCCAAGCGCTGTCCGATCGAGATCTCCATTAAGGTCAAACACATCATTGCCAAAGATCTGTCTTATTTTAAGCAGAGCCGGCGAACCCGACTTCACTGCTTCATGGGCCAACTCGTCAGCGCAGATTACCGGAATGCCATGTTCCCGAAACATTGCGCTTACCGTAGACTTTCCTGATGCAATACCGCCAGTTAGACCCACAGTTATCAAGATGATTTACACCTTACCATTCCTTGTCTGGCTTCGTCAGTCTTTTTTCTTGATTTCTTCCCATGCAGCTTCAACAGCCCGATCAATTTTCTTGCCTGTTTTTTGCATTGTATCCCGGAATACCCCCCACTGGTCCTTGAAAACCCGAGCCATCTGTTCCGTGTGTTTTTGCGCTTCCCTGACCTGATCCTCACCTATCCTGCCAAAGGCGGTCCACTGCTTGTCAAGCACTTCCTTGGTCTGGTTCACACATAGATCAAATGTCTCTTTGGTTATGTTACCTATCTGGCCCAACCTTGTTTTCAGGTCACTAAGAAAGCTGTCCCAGTCGAGATCTTTTTCCCTGTCCAAAAGCTCCCACGACTGCTTTATTTTATCAGCGGCCCTTTCAACATCTTCCACCGCCATTTTACCCGACTGTTTCATGGTCTTGGAGGCCTGGTCTACCGCTGCAAAAAATTCTTCACGCGAGGCCCCCCAGCTCTTTCTCAAAAAAGCCCGGGCCTCTCCAAGCATGAATACTCCTATAGTGCCCAGATTGTCCATCAGTTCTACTATCGATTCTTTAACATCCGGAGCTTTCTTGTCCATATTCCTCCTCCTGGTCTAATCAAGACTCGCATCTCTCTGGGGATCATTCCATATTACAACATGTTCGGCTTTGGCTCAATATTGCAGTCCGTTTGAAAGTCGTTTGACTCAACTTTATTGAAGCAGGATCTACATATCTAGTGACAAAACGTTAAATATCATTATAATAAGCGTTGCTTTAGGGTCTGGTTAAAAGCTGTCAGAAAAGTATAGCAATCGTGTTTGTTACGCGGCGCTCCATGTGCAAGGATTTCAGGCGCTACGGAAAGTGATATGATGGTCTCCAACAAACCTGTGTTCAAAGTAATCGAACTCGTTGATCCAGAAAAACTCAAGGACTTGCCCCAAATCGAAATTCTGGCTGACAGGGCGCCCAGTCAAATCCCGGCGATGAGCCAGCAAACGCCGACCGAATCCCCCAATGGATCGAATCAGTCGATAGACCCTCGTGACACCGCCTCAACGGCCAGTTTGCCCAGAGGTGGGGGGGAGCCTATCCAAAGCATGGTTTCAAGGATTTCTGCGGGAAGCCATAGATTCCCTCCTGTACCCGCCCTGGTTGTTGGACTTTTCCTGCTGGTAGCAATGATCATTGGTGATTGAGGTTAGTGGTTGGCGCCCCATTGTGCGGAACTGAATTCTGTTTCGACCTGAATTGGCTACAATCTTGACATCTTTACTGGTTGCTGTTAAAAGATTGAGATGGCAGAGGTCTGTGCTTAATCCGTATAAACAGGTTGATACCCTTCCTATCTGGGTAAATGCGAGCCAGTGGTGGGATTGAATTTCCGATTTTGCCGTTTGAGCGCTGCAGACCTACGCCGGTGAAAAGCGTGTTCACCTCAGACCTAAAAAGTCTTCAGATGAAATGATTCAGGAGGTTTTTCCCAGTGAAAGTTTTGGTTTCGGATAACCTGTCAGAGTTGGGAGTTCAGATATTCAGGGACGCCCCGGGTATCGAGGTTGATGTCAAAGTTGGACTAAGCCCTGATGAGCTTAAGGAAATCATCGGCAATTATGATGGGCTCGCTATCAGGGGAGCGACCAAAGTAACAGCCGATGTTATTGAAAAGGCTACCAACCTAAAGGTCGTTGGACGCGCTGGAACAGGCCTTGACAACGTGGACATAAAAGCGGCCTCCAAAAGAGGCATTGTGGTCATGAACACTCCGGGTGGAAACACCGTGACCACTGCTGAACACACCCTTTCCATGATGATGGCTTTAGTTAGAAACATCCCTCAGGCCTGCGCTTCGATGAAAGATGGCAAATGGGAAAAGAAGAAATTTTCTGGGGCTGAGATCCTCAACAAGACCCTTGGAATTATAGGACTGGGAAAAATAGGATCTGTGGTTGCAGACAGGGCTATTGGACTGGGAATGAACGTCATTGCCTATGATCCATTCCTTTCGGAAGAACAGGCCAAACAGATGGGGATCAGGCTTGGCTCAGTCGATGACATTTTCAGGGAAGCCGATGTCATAACCCTTCATGTGCCGTTGACTGCGGACACACGAGGCATCATAAACGCCAAGAATATTGCCAAAATGAAAAAAGGCGTCAGGATTATAAACTGTTCACGTGGTCCGGTAGTTAATGAGGATGAACTGGCTGACGCCATCGAATCGGGTCACGTAGCGGGCGCGGCGCTGGATGTTTTCAACACGGAACCCCCCGGACTGAACCGACTGGTTACATCGGACAAGGTCATCTGCACGCCTCACCTGGGCGCCTCAACAAGAGAGGCTCAGGACAACGTCGCGCTTGCAGTAGCGTCCCAGATTCGAGATTTTCTACTGACCGGAACCATACGAAATGCTGTTAACGCCCCAGCGGTATCTGGCGAGGCCCTCGAGACACTCAAGCCTTACCTTGACCTGGCGCAGCGAATGGGACTGTTCCTTGGAAACATGATTCAGAGCGGCATAAAGAGCGTGGAGGCCCAATATTGCGGTGACGTTTCTGGCATGGACATTAAACCTATCACAACGACTTTCCTTACAGGACTTTTGACACCCATCATGATGGACGACGTCAACCTCGTCAACGCTCCCATGGTGGCGGAAGATCGTGGAATCACCGTTTCTGAGACAAGGGTAAGCCGGTCGGAGAACTACACTTCCATATTACGTTTCAAGGTCATCACAGAGAAACGTGAGCATGAGGTAGAGGGAACAATATACGGAAAGTCTACGCCCAGAATGGTTCGCTACGGAGTTTTCAGAGGTGAATTTGACCTATCCGGAGAACTGATCCTGCTGCATTCCTACGACAGGCCAAAAGTCATTGGCTCGGTTGGTCTGGCTCTCGGGGATAAGGGGATTAACATCTCGCACTTCCAGTTTGCTCGTGAAGAGGCTGGTGGACAGGCGCTGGTATTCGTCAACACTGACACCAAGGCCGACGAGTCTGCTCTTGAGGCTCTTAGAAATCTGCCAAATGTAATAAGTGTGAGGACGTTGACCATATAACTTTTGGGCTCATATAGACCTAAATAGTGGATTGTGTTTTTAACCGGCGTCTTTTCTGACCAGGAGAGGCGCCGCAGTCAGATTGACGATACTGGTTGAGGCTATGCTTAACATAAAAGATCTTTCAGGTCCGGCTTTACCAAAACAGGACAATTATGAACGCGCCCTTAAAATTGGTCTGGAAGCGTTTTCCAGAAAAGACCCCGGTCGTGTTGCTGACAAGTCCGGCGCTGAACTGTCCGGCAGGAAACTCATTCTGCCTCATCTTGACAGACATATAGTCCTGGACCTGGACACCCACGAATTTACAATCAAAGAGACAGGTGAAGAGGCCCAGATATGGCTCAACATCCTTGTAATTCATTACCTCAATAACGCTGATGGCAGGCAGCCGCTTGGAAAGCTGAAGCATTTCAGGGAATTCAAGGAGGGCAGTTTTTATGAGCCTGCATTCAACAGACGGACAAAGGAAATTCTGATTGCCGTTTTTGGAAACAACCCGGCTCCAATGATTGAAGCCGGTCGCAAGCTTTCAGGAAAAATTATTGATTCCGCTGATGCCGCAGTTGAACTTTCGTATTTTCCCATGCTCCCAATCACCTGCCTGCTCTGGAGAGGCGACGATGAGTTTCCAGCGGAGGCTAGCGTTCTGTTCGATGAAACGGCAGATCTTTTTTTCAGCGCTGAGGACATGGCGGTCGCGGGCCAAATGGCTGTTCTGGAATTGATGAAACACGCAAAACGTTAGTTACTGTTGTAGGCGTTAGTTCGAATTGTTGACCAAAAGATTTAATTAGCTGTGAATGTGAGGCGACTAAATGAAAATAGCCGTATCAGGCAAGGGTGGTGTTGGCAAAACCACGTTGAGCAGTCTTCTGGCTCGACATTGGGCCAAAAAAGGTTACAGGGTACTAGCGGTGGATGCTGACCCTGACGCCAATCTGGGATCAGCTCTGGGTATAGACACATCAGATATCGTCCCAATCGCAAAAATGGAAGATCTCATCTATGAGAGAACCGAGAGTAAAAAGGGAACTGTAGGCGGTTTTTTCAAGATGAATCCCAAGGTGGATGATCTCCCGGCTGCATTGGGCAAGGAGAAGGACGGGGTGCGCCTCCTGGTCATGGGAACAGTTAAAAAGGGCGGAGGTGGGTGCATTTGTCCTGAAAGTGTAATGCTCAAAGCGCTTATATCCCACTTGGTACTATATGAAAAAGATCTCGTCATCCTGGACATGGAAGCTGGAATAGAACATTTGGGCAGAGGAACAGCCCAAGGTGTGGACAGATTCGTCATAGTGGTTGAACCCGGTCAGAGAAGCATTGAAACTGCTGCAAAAGTTCGCCAGCTCACAAGTGATATAGGTTTGCACAAGGTTGTAGCAGTGGGGAGTAAAATCCGAAATAGCCAACAGGAAGAGTTTTTGGTCAGCAGCCTTGGTGACATCCCCTTGATAGGGGTGCTTCCTTTCTCAGAGGAAATTGCGGCTGCAGATCTTGAGAACAGGCCGCCATCTCTGGATGATCCGGTTATCAACAGGGCCATTTCCCAGATTGCAGAGAAACTGGAAAGCTAGAATCAGCAGAATGTACGATCTGCTTGGAGATCGTTGTGTGGTCTGTTAATGCTGGGTGGGTTTCTTGCCATACTGATTAGTTCTTCACTGTTGCCTGTACATGAGTCATAGGGGGGCGCATAGAATACTGTCTTGTATGCCTGAGCGCCAGTTTTGTTTGTATAACTACTTGCAATAAAACAATTCTTCCAAGGAGGACCGTATGTCAGCCAAAGTCATTAGTGGAAATGAAGTATCCCAGATTCTCAAGGACGAGATGAAGGAAGAGGTTGTCAAGCTTAAAGCCCAGGGTCTTGAGCCCTGTCTCGCAGTCATCCTCGTGGGTGAAGACCCTGCTTCCAAGGTTTACGTTTTAAATAAGAAAAAAGCCTGTGAATATATCGGAATAAAGTCGCTTGAGACTCGCCTGCCGGCTTCAACAACCACTGAGGAACTCCTGGCGGTTATCGATGGCTATAACAAGGACAAAACAGTTCACGGCATTCTCTGCCAGCTGCCACTGCCCAAACATATTCCGGAAGCAAAAATTCTACGCTCTATCCTACCGGAAAAAGATGTCGATTGCTTTCACCCATTTAATGTCGGCTTGATCAGCATTGGTGAAGTCAGATTCCTACCCTGCACTCCAGCTGGTGTTATCGAACTTATCAAACGTGGCGGCTTTGAGACAGCCGGCAAGGATGTCATAATTCTCGGCAGAAGCAATATCGTGGGTCGTCCGCTGTCCAACATGCTGGACCAGCGTGACATGAACGCCACCGTCACAATGTGCCATACCAAGACCAAGAACCTGAAGCAACGATGCCTTGAGGCTGATATCATCATTGCGGCCATTGGCAGACCCGAATATTTGAAGGGCGACATGGTCCGTGAGGGCGCCGTAGTCATAGACGTGGGAATTAACCGTGTTGATGCGCCTGGCACCGAGAAAGGTTTCAAAATAGTTGGCGATGTGGCCTATGACGAGGTCAAGGAGAAAGCTGCTGCAGTTACGCCGGTTCCTGGTGGCGTCGGCCCAATGACAATCGCAATGCTAATGAAGAACACCCTGACTGCTGCCAAAGAAACAATGAAAAGTTAATCCTTAAAACAAAAAGGGCCCCGGAAATTCTTTTCCAGGGCCCGCGAAAATTAACCAGCCAGTTTGGATCAGCTTGCCAGAGAGAAGATCATCTTAGACATTTCAATATCTTTCCGGATCTGTTCCTTGAGATCTTCAATCCCCTTAAAAGTTAATTCTGGCCTGATGCGGTCCACCATTAAAATTTCCATGCGCTGCCCGTAAATATCCCTGTCGAAGTCAAGAATATGTGTCTCGTATGAAGCCTTTCGATCTTTAAATGTAGGGTTCCACCCAATATTCATGAGTCCAGGCAACATTTTGTGAGGATCATCTTCCAGGATGCAGTAGACAGCGTATACTCCATCAGGCGGGCAAAGTTTAGGGTCCGGCTTTATGTTAGCAGTTGGAAAACCAAGTTTTTTACCTCTGCTATGGCCGTGAATGACTTTCCCGCCAATCCTGAAATAACGCCCTAGTAGTTCATTGGCTCGCCGGATTTCTCCTGATAGGAGAAGAGACCTGATTCCACTGGATGACACAACCACTCCTTCTACTTTCACGGAGGGAATTATATGCACCGTAAATCCTAGCTCATGTCCGGTCTTTTTTAACATGGCCGCGGTGCCTGCTCGCCCCTTGCCAAACCGGTAGTTCTCTCCTACAAAGAGGCTGCGCACCCCTAATTCTTCGACCAGAGTATTCTCCACAAACTGCTCTGGAGCCTGACTGGCGTATTCCGGAGTAAATTCCGCTAGTATAAGCACATCTATTCCGATATCCTCAAGGATTTGCTCTCGTTCCTTTTCTGTGTTTATCCGCGGGACATCCTGAACTTTGTTCAAAACAACCCTGGGATGGGGGTCAAAAGTGTAAACAACCGCTTCTTTTCCTCTTTCATGAGCCGATCGAACAGTTCGGGACAAAAGCTCCCTGTGACCAAGATGAACACCATCAAAATTACCAATCGCTACAGAGGGGGAAGAAAACTTTTGGTATATTTTTTCTCGAACTCTTAGTATTTCCATTAAATCACAAGACGCTTCACGCCACCCTTCTATTAAAACATGATTCCAATAGGACAATGGACAAACCAGAGCAACTTTTTCAAATGCTGAAGACTGACTTAGGTCAAATTCTGTTCAGATGACGTAGTCGATCGATCACTTTCAGTAGACTGAGCAGCTTCCAGAGTTTTTTTCAGGCCCTCAATTTCTGCAGTCTTTTCCTCGTTCTCGCTCTTTATATCAAGATTTTCCTTTTCCAGGGATTTGATCTTGTCTGTGAGACGTTTGATTTCTCCAGAATGTTGCTGGTCTGTCTTAACCATTCTGCGTCTCTCACCAACCCACTTTAACTGGGTTATGAAGTCTCCAAGCGCCGCTATGATAATTCCGAGAGAGACACAAAACGTAACGAGTTCCCAAAAAGCTACCTTTATCGGTTCCTGTAATCCAAAATAGTTTATGCTGAGTTCAATATCCTTGTTTTTCATGAACAGGGATATCACCAGAATAACGAAGGCCAGTTCAATCAGCCTTTTTATTAACCTCATGGCTACTCCTTTCCTGACAAATCACCAAATAATCTGAAGAATGCTTCACTCAAATTTTGACGTGTTTCCCGCAAATGTTGGGGTATAACCCTCACATCCGCCAACACTGGCATTACATTAGTATCACCATTCCACCTTGGAACCACATGGTAATGCAGATGCTCGGCTATTCCAGCCCCGGCTACTACTCCCAGATTTAGCCCTACATTGAACCCATCAGGCCTCATCACTTCTCTCAGAGCCTGGATAGATCGGGTGACCTCCTGCGTAAGCAGACTGTTTTCCTCGGGCGTGAGGTCACAGATATCGGAGACATGTCTGTAAGGAACCACAAGGACATGCCCATTGTTGTAAGGAAACTTGTTCATGATGGTGTAAGCGCCCTGGGCCCGGTGGGCTATCAGGTTTTCTTCATCTTCTGAACTCGCAGGTTTTGTACAGAATATACACCCCGTTTCGCGTTCTTTACCCAGGATGTAATCTATTCTCCAAGGGGCCCAAAGATTATCCATGAATCATTCCGTGGGATTATTCATTATGCATCTCGACACGGCAAATGATCCTGGTGTCGAGGGTAATCACGCCATAATAATCTGTAGTGACGTCAAACATCAAGTTCTATGAACTTTGTCTCCACAGAATCGCCATCTAATTCGATGATCCCGATAGTTCTCCCTTTCGGAAAAACATTCCTGGCGGCGGAACCGGGATTGAACATCATTACACCATTGATCTCGCCCCAAAAAGGCATGTGGGTGTGACCGTAAACAATAATGTCAGGCGCATCCGGGGAAAATCTCTCCTGAATCCTTTGCACAAGACCTTCCTTCGCCCCCCACCCATGAATAAGAGCCAGTTTTTTGGAACCGACCTCAATTAGCCTGGTTTGGGGAACCAAATCAAAGACGTCATAGTCATCCATGTTTCCACAAACTGCAAGAACGCCGCGTTCTTCAAGGCGTGCGAGGACACTTCGAGTGACAATATCGCCTGCGTGTAGAATCAAATCGGTATCGGCAAACAACACGTCGAGTATGTGATCAAGAGCATGATCCGGATTGCGTAAATGTGTGTCGGATAATACGCCAATTTTCATTAAAACCTCAACTTTCAGCTCTTGACCTGCTCTCCTGATCCGTTGAGGCATCTTATGACGAGGCTGCCACCAAAAACCACCTGTGATCCGGAAACTATTACAACTCCGCCAACATCCGAATAGGCCTCAGCCCTGTTTAGCGCCGACTTGAGCGATTCTCCGGAATCCAGCCGCACCCCAAGGTCCTTTGCAAAAGCCGACGCCCAACTGGCCGTTCGGGACAATACCGTCACCGCCTGAATGCCTCTTCCCGGAACATATGTGGAAATACCAAAAATGTTCTTTGCTCCCGGTAATTGTAACACCAGCTTGTTATGGAGGGGCGATCCTTTGGCATAAATATGAATCTCCAGAGGACTGGAGGATCTGACGAACGTATCGCCACCACTGGAAACTACCAGGACCGGGGAGTGCTGCAAGAGGTCCCGGCCAACAAAATCCGCCATGGCTCCACTCATGCATGCCATTGGCGCCACACCGGTGTTGCGGCAGGCCAGATCACAATACTTAACTATTTCCGGAGCCGACGAATAGATCTGGATGGGCGACTGGGTGTCCCTGAAAGCCGGATGCTGTCTCAAGTATTCTTCGATCTGATACCTGTATCTGAAAACAGATTCCTTGGCCTTAGCCGTCAAATCGGATTGGGCCTGAATATGTATACTGGTGTCTCGAACCCCAACCTCAAACGTCACAGACTGACTCACAGGTATTCTGTTTCTGTAATTCTTAGTTTCGTAAATGTCGTGGATAGCAGTCATGGGCCTTCCTATTCCATCGGTCAAGGCTAAACGTTATATCCCGGTAGTGAAAGCCGGGGCGCTAGTTCTGTAAAAAATCACCGTTTGGGAACAATTTTATAAGGGATTGTCTAATCTTAGCCTGTTCCAACAAACCACTGCGTTCAAAATTGAATCGAATTATTATTAAGCGATGCTTAAGTGTCAAGGATAATTTCCTGTTGTTCACGCCAGGGGACCAGTTTTGTCACAAAACCTGGAATGACTGGCGACGAACC
>CAZIVV010000171.1:0-7877 GCA_964542775.1 uncultured Desulfomonile sp. | reverse complement strand
CGCGATCTCCAGGCCGGACCTGGTTTGGAGATCCTAATCAAACAAAGGGCTGCAATACAGGGAGCCGTCAACTGGCACTAATTCCTGTGTCTGATTGGATGTCCCCAAAACACCGAATAATTAAGACGGGCGCTCATGCCTGAGGATAGGTATGAAATCGTTCTGGAAGGGTTCTCTTTTCAAAGCGTTGAAGCAGATTCAGCCTCCCGGGATCTCTCATGAAACAACAAACCACCACGACTCACAGGCCTCATTCAAACATGAAAAAATACGTTGTTCCCTCGGTAGAATTCTATCAAAGTATGCCTGACAGACGTACACCGGATGAACTGAAAACCATAGCTCACATAAAGCGATTCCTGGAACTGCTTACCGGTGACAGGCAGTTTCGGGACCAACTCAAAGGCAATCCAGGCAAGGCTAATGAGCTGGTAAGGTCAAAAGGCCTGATAATTGACCTGCCAAAGTTTAGCTGCAAATTCAAACCGGTGCTCTTGTACGATGGCAAGGATCCGGAATTTCCCCTGGCGATGCTCTGGCGGGAATGGGTCGACGATTTGCTGAAGTTTCGATCCATGTTAAGAGAGGATGGATATTCAGACACTGCTGATCCCCGTTTTAATGCATGGCGAAAAAGGCAGGTTGAACGCACAAACAGTGAGATGGGAATGCTGCGAGGGGATGCGATCACACATCCCATTTTTTCCTTCGAACTTTCCAAAGGCTGTTCGGTTGGATGCTGGTTCTGCGCATTAGGCGCGACTTCCTTTGAGGGTCATTTTGAGCGGACGCCAAAGAATGTTCAGCTATGGCGCGATGTTTTGAATACCACAGTTGAGTTATTCGGTTCGGCGGTTCAGACGAGCTTCTGCTATTGGGCGACAGAGCCTTTCGACAATCCCAATTATCTGGATTTCCTGCAAGATTACAGAGATATCGTTGGCGTTTTACCACAGACAACCTCCGCTGTTCCAACAAGGGACCTGGTCTGGACAAACCGGCTGATGAGCATGATAAAGGCAGGTAATGCGTTGCCTTCCCGATTTTCAATTCTAAACTCAAAGGTACTCAAGGAACTGCATCGCATATTCACTCCTGAAGATCTTTTACGATATGAGCTTCTGATGCAGCTGAAAGAATCATCTTACGGGAAGGCTCGGGCCGGTAAGACATACGACAAGGTAAATTCCGAAAAGAATACTGATGCTGGTTTGCAGGTTAATCCCCTGGTAAGTTCAATAGCCTGCGTGTCGGGTTATCTTGTAAGTATGATGGAGCAAACAGTAAAGCTGGTAAGTCCGTGTCAGTCAACTGACCGGTGGCCGGAGGGATTTCGGATTCATGACGAAGGAAGGTTCGGTGACGCAAAAGACTTTGGCGACTTCATCACCGGATCGATATCAAGACACATGCCTTCCAGTCTTCCTGTTGACAAGCCGGTAGCCTTCAGAGCTGGACTGAAATATGAACATTTAGATGGAGGTTTTGCGCTCTCAACCAATTGTGCGGCCCACTCATTCACAGGGGATAATTTTGTCGTGGAACTGGGGGACATGATTGAGCAAAGGACTCATACCCCGACTCAAATAATAAGTGTCCTCGTAGATTCAGGAGCGGACATATTCGGAATAAGGGGCACTCTAAACGATCTTTTTGAAAAAGGGTTCCTGGAAGATATGGTAGTTTGAGCTCATGGACCTGTGCCTGGTTAACATGCCATACGCTCCGGTTAGAGTCCCCTCCATAGCCTTGGGGATTTTACAGGCTATCCTGGAGAGGGATGGCTTTTCAGTCTCCAGTCTATACCCGAACATTCGGTTTGCCGCTGAAATTGGGGTGAAGGACTATTCTCGGCTCTGGATGATTTTGAGGTCCGAGAATGCAATCGCTGAATGGACTTTTGCTCACATAGCTTTCCCTGAACATGCCAGAAACGCCGATGATTTCCTGGACCTTCTAGATGAGCGAAACAGTCATTTTCTGGATTTACCAGACCCTAAAGGCCGGTTACTCTCTGTGAGGGAGACAGCTTGCAGGTTCATTGACGAACTCGTAGAACAGGTTCTTGTAGCCAAGCCAAAAATCCTGGGTTGTACATCCACTTTCTTTCAACATGTCTCTTCCTTGGCTTTGTTGCGCAAGATTCGGGATATAGATCCTACCATAGTCAGCATCATGGGAGGGGCCAATTGTGAATCCATTATGGGGATGACGACGCACAGAGTTTTTGATTGGGTTGATTATGTTGTTTCCGGAGAGGCGGAGGACCTGATTTCCGATCTGATTCGTAAAGCGCTCATTTGGGGCAGAGAAATTCCCGAAGATCAAGCGCCTTACGGTGTTTTTGCCCCAGTTCACAGATTGAAGGGATATCCTTGTTCAGACCAAACAAATGGGGATAAATGTCCTAGAGCCTCAACCAGGAGTCTTGGTCAACTGCCGGTTCCCAATTACGATGATTATATGAGGGCCTTTAAGGAAACTCCTGAGGTCAGTTCAGAGATTAAACCGGGAGTGCTAGTTGAGGCTTCGCGTGGGTGCTGGTGGCAAAAAAATGACGGCTGTACTTTTTGTGGCCTGAACGGTTTGGGAAGAAAATTCAGGATTAAACCTGTCAAGACGGTTCTTTCGGAACTGGAGGTATTGAGAGACCGTTACCGAATTAACCGTTTCGAGATGGTGGATAACGTTCTTGATCCCGGTTTCATGAATAGCCTGATCCCGGAATTGATTGATCTTGGGGCTCCTTACGATATTTTTTTCGAAATCAGGGCAGGCCTGGATAGGTCCCAGTTCGAGAAACTGGCAAGAGCAGGCGTTATCTGGGTTCAACCTGGCATTGAAAGCTTGCATTCGAATATTCTGAGGCTCATGAACAAGGGATCAGAGAGCTGGCAGAATGTGCAGATACTCAAATGGTCTTCACAGTTTGGTATCCGTTGTAGCTGGATACTGATGTACGGTCTACCCGGTGAAGAGGACCAATGGTACGAAGAAATGGCAAGTTATCTTCCCAGCCTGTCTCATTTGCAGGCGCCAAGAAGCCTCACAAGAGTCAGGTATGTTCGGTTCAGTCACTACCATAATACTCCGGATAAGTATGGATTGAATTTGAGCCCGGCAAAACCTTTCTCTCTTGTCTATCCTGTCTCACAAAGTGATCTGAATGATCTTGTTTATTATTTTGATGAAGAGGAGCAGCTTCGGAGACAATTGGCGCCCTTTCTTTCGGAATACATGCTTTGGCCTGGTTTCCTGAAGGTCAAGAAGATTCAACAGGATTGGGTCCGAGAACAGGATTCGTATTCTCCGCCCGGTTTGTTCATGCAAATTCACGGTGAACATCTGTTGATAAAGGATTCAAGATCGATCGCAAGGAAGAGTGAATATGCGCTGAGAGGTCTGGATAAGGATATTTATTTAGCCTGCGATGAGGCGCCTGCAGAAGAAGACCTCCTGGAAAAGTTTATACAAGATGGATTTGATCCCCGGGAAATCCAAGATGTCCTGAGATCCCATGTTGAAAGTTCCATAATGCTACATCTGGATGGACGCTATGTTTCATTAGCTTTGAGCCAGCCGGTGAAGGCGCTTCGTCCTTTCGAAGATTTTCCGGGCGGTTATCTGGTAGCGGGAGGTTCGGCTTCTAATGATTCCCGCAAAAGCCAGAAATGAATTTCATTATTCTATTGTCCAAATTCCAAATTACTATGATGATAGAGCGCTTGCCTAACTGAACTGTTGAATTTGCGCTGGAGTCAACAATGCATTTCTGTCTTGTTACAATGCCCTATTCCCGGATCGAACTCACATCGGTGGCGCTGGGCTTACTTCAGGCGACGTTGGAAAGGGCAGGGCTGGTAGCTAAAAGTATCTATGCCAATATCCTTTTTGCAGACAAAATAGGAACTCTTGCCTACACCAGGGTCAGCTTGTTCAGACCCCGCCTGGCCATCGCTGACTGGACTTTTTCTCACCTCGCTTTTCCGGAATTTGTTCCTGACCACAATGAATACCTTAATCTCGTGATGACCATGAACGAGGTTTATAATCCAGTTGGCCGCAATGAGCTGGAGCAGTTGCTTTGGTCGGTTAGAGAAAATGCTGAGGCTTTTATTGATGAATTATCGAACCAAATTCTAGAATACCAGCCCAAGATAGTCGGATGCTCATCGACCTTTTGCCAGCATGCGCCATCTTTAGCTTTGCTTAGACGGATACGGGACTTGGCTCCTGAAGTGACAACAATCATTGGAGGAGCGAATTGTGAGACAATGATGGGCCGATCAACTCATGCGCTTTTCCCTTGGCTAGATTATGTGGTTTCCGGAGAAGCTGACGGAATAATTGTAGCGCTTACCAAGGCCATCCTGGATAAAGGCAGGGAAGTCCCCGTGACGGAGCTTCCGGTTGGGGTCTTTGCTCCGGTCCACAGACAAACCGGGTATCCTGTTGATAATAGCAAGCAATCTGACGGTGTTCCACGAGCGATCACCCTCTCGCTGGAAGACTATCCGGTTCCGAATTACGACGATTTTGTGCAGACCTGCGAGTCTGCTGTAAATATACGTGACACCATAAATCCTGGTATGACCGTGGAGTCCTCTCGGGGATGTTGGTGGGGACAACGTAAAGGTTGCGTTTTCTGCGGATTCAACGGAAAAGGTATGAAATTCAGATCCAAGGATCCAGAAAAATTCGTGGACGAGATTGCCACTCTTCACAATCGCTATGGCATAGATGGCATCGAGACAGTAGACAACATCCTGGATATGAACTATCTCAAAACAGCGCTTCCGATGATCACCGAAGCTGGAAGCCAGTACAGGCTATATTACGAAATAAAATCAAATCTCCAGCGCCGCCATGTCAAAATATTGAGGGAAGCTGGAGTAATCTGGGTGCAGACCGGCATTGAAAGCCTAAACAGTAACATATTAAAATTGATGAACAAAGGTTGCAAAGCCTACCAGAACATACAGTTGCTAAAATGGCTTAGGGAGTATGGAATCAGGGTTCACTGGAACATGTTGTACGATTTTCCTGGTGATCATGATGATTGGTATGAAGAGATGGTTGAGCTTGTTCCGAAGCTGTATCATCTCCAATCTCCGGTAAAAATGGCCCCTCTGGAGTTTTGCCGATTCAGTGTCTATCACGAGAATCAGGAACACTACGGCTTGAAATTGAGAGCATCTGGCGCTTTCAAATATGTCTATCCACTGGGAGGCAAAGACCTGGACGATCTGGTCTATTTTTTTGAGGATGAGCTTCGTTCAGCGCATGAGCGCAATCCAATCCTGGCCTGTCTGGTTGAGAGACCGGTTTTCCGAGTGTTGAAGCGGAAGGTTGAGGCCTGGCGGGATTCCTTCTGGTATGAAAAAGCATCCTTAACCATGCAGATTGTTGAAGATGCGCTCATTTTAGAGGATACACGTCCTGTGGCCAAGTCCTCCAGCCATGAATTCTCGGGAATCCGCAAAGACATATACCTTGCCGCAGATGGCGCTCCCGAAAAACAGTCTCTGGTCAAACAGTTTTCATCAGATGGAATTTCGAGGACCGAAGTTGAAGAAATCTGCTCAGAATTTGTGGCGCAACAAATTGCCGTGGAAATAGACGGAAGGCTGCTTGCTCTGGCGGTCAGGGCTCCGCTGCCCGAACTTCCAACGGCTTTGGACTATCCCGGTGGTGTCGTTGTCCACAAGGAATACTCGCACCTGATAAAACAGGCTGCCAGATGAACCCTTCCGTAAAAAAATTTCTTCATGATCGTACCTTCCGGCTTGAGAGTGGAAAGAGCCTGCTATCATTTGAGCTTGCTTACGAAACCTACGGGACTCTCAACAAGGCGGGTGATAACGCAATACTGATTTGCCATGGCCTCACATCGGATTCCCATGTGGCGCGTTTGACGAATTGCGCAGAGCACAGGCCTGGCTGGTGGGACGACGCTGTTGGTCCGGGCAAGCCTTTCGACACAGAGAAATACTTTGTAGTTTGTTCCAATGTTTTGGCTGGCTGCGCTGGCAGTACTGGCCCCTCATCAATAGATCAGGCATCCGGTACCCATTTTGGCCTGAATTTTCCTGTGATTACAGTCCGTGACATGGTCAACGCTCAAGTTCTTCTGGCTGACACGTTGGGAATTCAAAACTTTCACATTGTAGTTGGTGGATGTTTGGGAGGTTTTCAGGCGCTTGAGTGGATGAGCAGCCACCCTGACAGAATAAGCAACGCCATAGTGATTAGCGCGACAATGAAAACTACCACCCATAATCTTGGATTGTGGGAAGTTATTCGGCAAGCCATCATGCGTGATCCGGATTTCCAAGGTGGCGCCTACTACGGGAAAAAACACCCCGTGTCCGGTATGGGGCTCGCGCAAATGTTCGGCCTCATGATATGGATGGATCGTAAAATCATGTCAGAAAGGTTTGACCTGAGAATGGTTCATGAAGGGCCTCCAGAGTACAAACTGGATCCGGAATTCGAATTTCAGACCTTTCTACACCAAATTGGTGAGCGGGCGGCCAGTCGTTTTGATCCCAACTCGTTGATTTATCTAACCAAAGCAATGGATTATTTTGATTTGACCAGAAACCGCGCCTCAACTTCGGAAATCTTTACAGGTGGCAATTTCAGATCCCTTTTGATTGGTTATTCTTCTGACTGGCGTTATCCTCCTGATCAGATGAAGGAGATATGCCTGGCTCTGTCAAAGAACAGTAAGCCGTGTGAATTCCATGTCCTTGATAGCAATTTCGGTCACGGAGCCTTCATTTACGATTCTGAAGGCGCTTTGAGTGTGATACGAAGATTCATTTCCTGAATGGAATGAAGTGATTGATGGTCAGGGTCGGTTGCCCAACGATTGTCCCACTGAGGACTCCAGAAGACACTGATTCATAACCAGCCGCTTTCACTGTCCTTGTGAACGCGTCATACTCCATCAGGTACTGCCCGGAATATCCATGTGTCGCGTCCATGCAAGTCATGATGTTGCGCCCAACTGTCCTGCTAACTATTTCGGGATCTACCGTGTGGGCTTCAATCACAATCATGCCGTGTTTCTGAGCAAGTGGTTTCCAATCCTGGAACAATTGCGCCAAATCGCATTCAATCTCACGCTGGCTTATTAGAGCGCCATCCGGAGAGACAAAAGGGGCTCCTGAAAGCGGTGTCCAATCTCTCAGAAGTTCAGCGTTACTGACAGCTCTGTAAGCACGGTTGTGAATCACTGATTTGCTAAGGTGTAACGAATTGAAAGGATCAATCCCGATTCCGTGCAAAGCTCTAGCAAGACCCCTTGGATCACCAATGTCTCCGTAGATAACCCGACCATTAGGAATTCCAGCTTTCTGAAGAGCAGCCTGGGTAGATTTTCTGGCTATCCCGGTATATTCGGCTCCAACAATCCAAAGTGGAAATGAATCCAGAAAACGACCTCTGAGAGTGTTTTGTTTGATCGACCTGAAAAGATCTACCAGAAGCGTTCCATCTCCGGATCCTGTGTCCACTATACCTGATGCCTGAGATTCAAGGGGCTCCTTGTTGAACAGGGGCAGTACAATTTCCAGTAGACGGTTTCGACATGTTCTTTCATAGACAATCCCGCTAAACTTTATGTCGAGCTGTCTGTCGACATGGCTTTCAAGTTTCTCCGGAGTACACGCTGGAACCCTGCAATCCTTACCCAAAAGAAGCTCAGGAACTCTTCTGAAAGTGGAAATATAGCTGACCGGATAGAAATATTGGGGTGACCATTCAACTGCCAGCAGACCGGCGCTGGTCCAGGACATTCCATTTTCGTCAGTAGTTACCCAGCCAATGGCCTGTAACACTCCTGAAACAAAATTTGAGATGTGATGGTTCCG
>CAZIVV010000170.1:0-1857 GCA_964542775.1 uncultured Desulfomonile sp. | reverse complement strand
AATCCGAGGTTGACCACCGCCAGAACCGTCGCGGAAATCTCCGCCCATGAGCCTTCATCCATACCGTAGGCCAGCGCTATCGATCCGGCGAGAGCCACGCAATTCACCCATATAGTCTTTGAAGTCCACCAGGGTTTGGTCTGTTCCATATGTCAGCCTCCTTTGGAAGTTCAGTCGCCTAAAGAGAGTCTCAGGACAGCCGTGGTTTTATCCCTGAGGTAATCATTGATTTTCTGGGACACGACACCACGGCCCCTACTGGAATGAACCACATCCACCTGCCCGTCGGCGTGTCTGATTACAGCGCCGACATGGCCGTTGGGCCTGGATTCATCGAAGGTCCAGAAAACGAGATCACATGTCCGGGCATGCTCCAGTTCATGTCGAAAACCGTTCCAGCCCCCGAGGCCGAGTGACATGCGCAAGGCGGTGGTCCTCGTTATCCCGGGAAGACCCGCCCACTTTCCCGCGAGGAAAATGTAACCCGAACAATCCAGTCCACCGGATATTTCGGATGAGCCTCCCCAGGCATATTTGGGCTTCTTTGCGGCAATGAACCCGAGTTGCCGGGTAAAAGAGCGCTGGAGAGGTTCGCTTAAAGCCGACGCCTCAGGCCCAGCACAGGATAGAGCCAATAACAATGACAACAGCAGACATAACGTAAGAGCAGGCTTTCGGGTCATGGCCAATGGTTTCCATCCAGTCCCCCGGTGTCAGATAGTCAGTCAGCAGCATCAGTCCCCCGAGGAATGGAGCGGCTACAATGGCGGCAGTGACCCTGATGAGCACGTACCTCAGCAAGGCGTAAGGGTCTTCTCCCATGATACTCGGCGAATGGAGGCTACCGGCGATTATGAGGCCGACCACCACCGGACAGGCCCCCGCAATTATAGAAAATCGCTTGACTATCCGGATCATCATACTTTCCCCATGAAGTAACCGATGAGAGCGGCCAAAGCGGAAAATGCGGTCCCCAGAGCAATCATCATCTGCCAGGTGAGGTTCTGACGGCTACGTGATTCAGTCATGCTGTTCTTGGCCCCCGTCATTTCATCCTGGCGCCTCTCAATCTCACGTATCCGAAGATTCACCGAATTCATCTCACAGTCACAGCGGGTTATGAACCTGGACTGCTCTTCACGAACCTTATCGACTGAATCTCTTACGTGTCCGAGGACAGTGTTGATGTGCTCGAACTTTTCTTCCAGCCATTTGTTCTGTATGTCGATGGCGTCGATCATCTCGTTTCTCCGTTTATCATCACGACGGTAACCCGTGGATCATGCCTATGTTGGCTCTAGGATTACGGACAACCACTCCGTAAGTCTGGAAGGATATCAGCCATCGTTGATAACGCCCCTGGGTGGGAAGTTCCTTGCGGTCCATGCGGTCATTGGCAAAATATCCGTACTGTGTCGAAGCGAAGTTAAGCACGAGCAGGGTGTCCGGTCTCATGTAACGATCCGACAGTATGGGGAAACTCTTGCCGATCTTCGAGTCAAACGTGTCTACGTGAAAGCCTATTTCCCTGTCAGTTTTCTCGATTATCCTGTAGGCGATATCAAAATCGTGAATGTACTGGTGGGTGAGCGGATGACACACTATCCACCAGTCGCCTTTACCGTAATCAGCGTGTTCTGTCAGCCACAGGTTCCTTATCAGGTTGTCGATGTCTTCCTTGGTTATGCGGACACCCTGTTTATCCACACAAACAAGGGGGTTCGGCATTTCCTGCTGCGTAATGATCGGCCAGGAGCAGATACCGCACATGGTGGGCTCCTGAGTCTTGTTCCCGTAGACGAAGCCGGTTCCGTCATGATACGGCCTCGAACGCAGGGCAGCGTAGGCAAGCTGACG
>CAZIVV010000169.1:0-4086 GCA_964542775.1 uncultured Desulfomonile sp. | reverse complement strand
GCCAGATTGGCGAACACACCTCCTTTGGACATCAGTTCATCATAGTTGCCTAGCTCGGCCATTTCACCATCAACAATAACGCATATTTTGTGAGCGTTCTTTATTGTGCTCAGTCTGTGGGCCATTACCAGCCTGGCTGTCTCCAGTTTTTCTATACTCTGACTGACCAGTTCCTGCCTTTCATTATCCAGAGCGCTGGTAGCCTCATCGAAGAAGAGTATCCTGGGGCGTCTTACGACTGCTCTCGCGATAAGCAGGCGCTGTCTCTGGCCACCTGAAAGGCCCTCTCCACCTTCTCCGATCACAGTGTTCATGCCCATGGGCATGTTATTTATATCATCCTCTAATTGCGCCATTCTGGCGGCTTCCCAGGCATCCTGCAAGGTCAGAGGCGATGACCCCACAATGTTTTCAAAGATGCTTCCAGAAAAAAGGATTCCGTTCTGCAGCACCACGCCGATTTGCCTCCTGACGGCTTTAACATCAAGTTTAACCAGATCGCGACCGTCATACAGTATCGCCCCCGTTTCAGGCTGTTCAAAACCGAGGAGCAATCGCAAAAGTGTTGACTTGCCGGAACCTGATGGTCCAACGAGGGCCACGAATTCCCGGGGCATAATCTCCAGGGAGAAATTCCTGATAATGAGTGGTCCATTGGTGTTATACCTGAAGCAGACCTGACTTATCTCCATGTGGCCTGACAGTTCGCCGGGATAGGATGCCGTTCGGCGAACCTCCGGCAATGCCTGCAGGATTGGTTTTGTTCTTTCATATATCGGCTTTACCTGCATAATTGGAAAGAGCATATTTAGAGTGGAATAGGCGCTTCCCAGAAAACCAGACAATGCGCTCACAAAGGCCATGAACTGGCCGGGGGGAATGCTGTGCAAGGATTTGGCCGTGCTGAAAAATGTCCAGGTAAATATCACAAAAGTGCCTGCCAGAGTCAGAGAGCTGATGGAAACACCAAGCACGACTCCTGCTATTCCAGATTTGTACGCAAGCTCTTTCTGCCTGGAGAACATGCGAGCCCACAAACTGAATATTCGCCTCTCAGAAGCGCTTATCCGAAGCTTGGCTATGCCGTTTACAACCTGAAGGTTAAAAGCCTGGATCTTACCTATGAGATTGTATAGTGGCCGCTGATACTTTAGCTGCAGCGTCAGGCAGATCACTGGAACTACGAGTGAAAATAATGTGAAAACCAGGCCAACAATGGCAAGTTCTATGCTGTAATAAAAAAGAAGCCCTACCTGAAAAATGGAAAAAAAAGCCGCCATCATTGTGGACATTGCCTGAGTGGAGATCAGTTGTTGCATCTGATCGATTCCCAGTGTGCGGTTTGCAAGATCCCCCGCAGGGTACTGCCTGAAAAAAGTCACAGGAAGAGCAAGCAGACGATCCCAGACGGCCGACTGGACCACAAAACTGGACTTTCCACCTATTCGTAGAATTGCAAGGGCCTGACCGAACTGAAAGAGCATCACACAGACGGCGCAAACAAACAACGCTGCAGACAATCCCAGTAATTGCGAGTGATTCTCGCCAGGTATTATGTCATCGATCAGAATCCCGGTCGCTATCGGGGCCAGCAATCCCAGAAGTCCCACAAGTATTCCGAACCCTACGTTCCTCCAGATATCCGGGGCCAGCTCTTTGAGGGCAAATTGAAGCAGATCCCGGGCAGTCAGAGGCTTTTCCGGAAAAGGAACCTGGAATGTATAGGCCAGAGGCTTTACGTGGGATGCCAGCTCCTCATTTATTCTTACCCTGGATGATACCTGTGGATCACAAAGAAGATAATGTCCCGGTTTCATGCAAAGTATGGCTACTGGCCTGTTATCATCCGTCATGTGTCCAAGAAACGACCCGTGATCCCGGTTCCACCAATCGCTGATCAGGATGATTTCCCGGAATCGGACGTGAGATGACTCACACAAATCTTTTAGCGGGTCTTCCACCCCTTCCTGATCTTCAGGCCTCCTTATGAACCTTATACCCTGATGCGCTCCAATAATCCGGCAAGCGTCAATGAGAGGCTCACCCTTTATTTCAGTGAAGTCACGTCGGTCTTTCATTATTGTGGAACTGATGGTTTCAAGAGCCGACTCAACAAGTCTGCTCTCCTGATCCTGCTCTCTGACCAGCAATCTGGTCTGTTCCGAGTCTATTTTTTCATATTGGAGGCTGACCAGAAAGACGGCCAACAAGTGGAAATCCAGCGCCAGTTTCTCAATATCATCGGGTTTTTCCATAAATTCAAAGGTCGGGCCTATCGACATCTGGCAGTCTTTGGCAATCACCCATGATCTCACTGTCAGTGGCAATCTCATGTCTATCGGTAAATCAGATAGACCCGCAATCCCCATGAACAAGCATGAGCCTTCTGTCCTGCTGAACCAGAGCATCCCATGCCGAACTCCAACAGCTTCAGATCCTTCAATCTTGCCAACGTAACCCGCTTGAACATCCCTGAACAGCACAGGTTTCTGGCCGAGCCCAGGGCACAGACCGTCGATCAGCGCATTGATCCAGGACTCTATGAGGCTTTCAAATGGCAATTTCCAGTCCGGTTCTGTCGCCATTCTCCAGAAATCATCCAGCCGCACCTCCAGTAACCCGGTTGGCGCTCCGGCTACCCCTATGAAACCGATATCTGAAGAACTTTCACCAGGATGAATTCCCAGTATCAGGTTGCCTGATTCAACGCGTGTGATGTTCAGTCTCGGACCAGCAATGTCCGATGTTGGATTACGAACAGCAAAAAGGTCCACATAACCCGATATCACTATATACGCGTTGACCGACCTGGTGAGATTCAACGACCTGTTACTGTCAAGGTTCAGACTGACTCCGAAACCCGACATATAATCGATCATGGACGATCCGGAGTCGCCGTTCCTGGATGAACTGTCTTCGGATGAGTTATCAGCCATTTATGCGTCCTTAACCAGTTCAGCGTAGTATCCGTTGAGCGCCACAAGCTCCTTGTGCCTTCCTCGCTCTATAACACTTCCATTCCTCAAAACTATTATTTCATCACTATCCCGTATGGTGCTCAATCTGTGGGCAATGATCAGGCATGAGCAGCCCCGGCGTCTGAGATTGTCGTCAATTATCTTTTCCGTCAGGGGATCAAGAGCGCTAGTCGCCTCGTCCAGTATCAGGATTGAAGGTTCCAGAGCAAGCGCCCTGGCTATTTCAAGCCGCTGACACTGGCCTCCACTGAAGTTTCTGCCAGCTTCAATAACCATGTCTTCATAACCCAGAGGTCTGGAACTGATGACATCGTGTATGCAAGCGTCCTTGGCCGCCTGAACAATCGCCGTATCAGTTATGCTCTCATTCCACAGGGCAATGTTGTCCCTTATCGATCCCTCGAAAAGAAAAACGCTCTGATCCACCTTGGCCAGTGAATTAGCCATAACCAGCCTCGGAATCTCCGAGCGAAGCTTGCCGTCGAATCGGATTTCTCCTTTCGTCGGAGCAAACAGTCCGGCGACCAGGTTGCCCAAAGTGGACTTGCCACTACCGGAAGCGCCCACCAGCGCAACTCGACTCCCAGGATTTATAGTCAGGCTGAAACCGTCAATGAATGACTTGTCAAAGCGTCCATACGCAAAAAATATATTGCTGATTTCTATCTTTCCTTTAAGTTTTGACGTGTTGCCTGAAGTCAACTCAACGGCCTCCGCTTTCTTCAGATCACTATCAATCGGATTGGCAAGAACATCGTCAAGCCTTCCCAGATCTCCTTCTATCTCCTGAAGACGACTCCCTAATCCCACCAGGCTGTTTATCGGTTGGGTGAAACCTGCCAGAAGCGCCTGAAATGCCAGCAAGTCTCCAACGGTCAGGAAACCCTCCATAACCAGCAGTCCTCCAAACCCGAGCACAGCTATGTGGTTCACTGATGTCAAAAACGGTGGAACCCTGTCCAGCATAGCTGACCATAAGCCCAACTCCTGAGCTGAATTGGTCGTCTTTACCTGATAACCCGACCAACGTGAGAAAAAATCATCCTCTCTGCCAGCCGATTTGAGTGTCTCTATCATGTAAATACCCGACATTGTGACACCGATCAGC
>CAZIVV010000168.1:0-2112 GCA_964542775.1 uncultured Desulfomonile sp. | reverse complement strand
CTGAATGAGCGCTTCAATGTTCTGTATCTCCTGAAGTCTCCAGTTCGAGATATGATAAGGAATTTTCTTGTCCTGCAACACGTCGGCAATATTTTTTACCGGGCTCAAACCTCCTGGCACGAAAATATCCGTTTTCTCAATATAGTCAAAGTATGCAATGCGATTGAAAGGCATGGCATACATCTCAAAATATCCCGTAAATCCATAATACTTTGCCACCAACTTGGATAACATGTGCCTCACACGCCATCTGTCCGCTATCGACGAAGGGAGTAGTCCCAGCCCCAGATACGGGAACACCTTGAATGGCGATTTCTCCGGTGAGTAATAATAAAAACTGAGGTGCTTGTGAACAGTAGGTTTTTCGCCCGATAGTATAGTGGGTATGGCCGTTGAAGAATAGCCGAACTGCATTCCAACGCGGTAACGGTGCGGAAGTAAATCCTTGAGAAAATCCCTGTCCTTGATGATCTCCCAGCCCATAGCGTCTATAAACATGAATACCGCTATCTTTTTCATTGTATTACCCTCCTTCATACAGGCTGAAACTTAATATAAATCAGTTTTCATTAAATGTGTTCAAGGACCTGAGAATATGGTTCCAATCCCGCGTCGAGCCAACAGCGATCCATCCGCCACATAAAAAGCCGTCAGGCCCTTGAGATAGTCTATTCTCGCCTGAGCGGCCGACAATTGACTGGTAATGGTGTCTCTTTCGGCTTGAGTCACTCGAAAGGCGCTTCCAGTGCCAAGTCTGTATTTTTCAATCTCAGCGTCACGTTTTTCCAATTGGTATTTTACTGTATTGCTGGACAGTCTTATTTGTTCTTTTGCCCTCTGAATCTCAACGTAGGCCAGCAGGACCTCCTGCTGAGCCAATTGGACAAGATTGTCGATTGCGTCACGGCTTTTTGCAAGGTCCAGAATCGATTTTGAATACTCCGCAGTGGCCCTCCTGTTCAATGGAGGGAATTCGAATTGTATGAGCGCAAGGTAATCCAGACCTCCATCACCCGTTCCGTAATCATACACCGAAAGATCGAAATTTTTTGAATAGCCCGTTCTTCCAAACTTCAGGAACGCGTCCAACTTGGGCAATAAACCATTTTTTGTCTTAACTATCTCCAGGGTTCCCTTCTGCTCCTCCAGCCTAGCCTGATTGATGTCCGGCCTCATTCGCATGGCCACCTGAATGTGGGAAGCGATTTCCTCAACCGAGTCGGGTGGAATATTGGGTCGAGTCAACAAGGCCAGTTTCCTGTTCCAGAGGTCGAAACTCGGTGGGCTTATCATCCTGAGCAATCGTAATCGCGTCTTCTCCTGGAGACTTTTTGCGTCCTGCAAAGTCTGACGGGTTGACGATTCCTCAGCCTGAAAAAAGTATATTTCGGACGCCGCTTTTTCCCCTGCTGATATTCTTTGCCGCGTCTCTCTCAACATTCGACTCGCAAGAGCCAGGGCTCTCTCGTAAATGTCCACCCGCATCAAAGCCAAAAAATATTCCCAGTATGCGTTCTCTATCTCTGCCGCCAGGGCTTGAGCCAGACCGGTAAGCTCATACATCGAGATTTGAGTGTCTACGCGGGCTTTCCTCAGATTCACCAGGTTGGTTTGGATTCCGGCTCCTTTAAGGAGCGCCTGGTTGACACTCATCGATGTGACTGTTTTCCAGGCTTTGTCTTCGAGAGTAAGCCCCGTTTCTTGCGCCCCAGTAGAAGTGGAATTCAAAGGCGACAAACGACTGGAATACTCCGTGCCAAGAAGAACCTCAATAGTGGTTCCGGTTGGCAGGAATTCTGTCACGGAAGTGTTCGCCTTGAAATTGCGACCTACACTTATCTGGTCAACCTTCTCCCTCTGCGTTTCCAGCTGCGCCTTGGCCACCGGGTCAAAAGCAGCCCGCTCTATAGACTCAGACAGGCTGGTCGTCGGTGGCTTGAACTTCTGAACTTCGAAAGCCTTGTTGTGGGCGAGACCCGTAAATATGGCTTCCGATAGACTGACCTCAAGCTTTCCACCCGGAGGAGGGCCGATTCCCGGCGGAACAAATGGCGGTGGCGCAACACTGGTGGCAGTTTGGGACTGAGCCTTGTTCTTGAAGGGTGACAGATA
>CAZIVV010000167.1:0-4550 GCA_964542775.1 uncultured Desulfomonile sp. | reverse complement strand
GTCGATGTTGCATAATGAAATGTTTGAATCACGGAATCGGTCTCCAACAATAGATCTGCCAACAAAATTTCCTTCACAAAAAAATACCTCCATAAATAAAGTGGGTCAGTTCACTTTAATTATGGGGTCTGATGATGAAATAAATGTTTGAAGCAAAATGATTATCCGTGATTTCTTAAGGTGACAACCCCTGTTTACAACAAATCAGTCAAATGCTTACGGATAATCAATTCCTGCGGATAATTGAGGATCAGTTTGAGATCGTTGAGAATATCGGTACGCAAGTACTGAGCTTCATCCAAGATAATCACCGGGATGGTTTTCTTCTCTCGGTACAGGGACGTCAAACGCTGCTGAATGTCATTGAACATGTCAATTTTCTTGAATTTGGCTTCAAGGCCGAGACCGTAACACAGTCCGCGGTAGAACTCCATGGTTGTTATGGAACTCATCGGTTGGTAGACAACCTTGAACAGCCCCGGATTGAGTCCGGCAGCCCATTTTCGAACCACAGACGTTTTGCCTGAACCGGGATGACCGGTAAACAAGCCAATGCCGCGCAATTGTTTGAGATGTTCAAGTCTGGCTGTTGCCTGGGTAAAATCCTGACTGGCGAAATGTCCGGCTTTGTCGACATGGGGTTCAAAGGGGTCGAATTCCATGCCAAAAAAAGATTTATACATGCTGGACACCTCCTGCCTGAGTGTAGTCAATGGTGGTTTGGCGCTTGATCCGGGCGTTGTCAATCTTGCGCACCAGATGAATTTGGCCTTCACACTGGCCATCGGCATCGAATACATAAGCGACTGACAAGTCTGAGGGCAGGTATCGGACCTTTATTTTCTGACCAATCAAGCGATGGTGGACTTCAAAAACATGCTTATCTATCTGGATGGTTGAATCAGCAGCAACTCGGCGCTCTATCCGGTGCAGAAAATTTTGCTCGATCTTTTCTGGGGGCAGGCGTCGCAGCCGGGATTGGTCCTTCAGAAACCGTTCCCGCGGGGTGCTGTCCAAACTGCTGTGGATCCGGTTGGTATAGTCCTGCTGCAACCAAGTCTGAAATTCTTCATTGAGTTGTTCCAGGGATGTAAAACGGCCAAAATCCTGACCATAAACCCAGCCCTGCTGGATGGTCCGGAAAACCCTTTCCTGCTTGCCTTTACCTTGCGGTTGGCGCACACGGCTATGAATCAGGATAATCCCCAGACCAGCGCAAATCAGGCGCAGTTGTTCGTTCTTGTAAGGACTCCCGTTATCCACGTAAAGGCGCTTTGGCACACCATATTTTGTAATCGCCTTACGCAGGCAGTGCTGGAAATTGACTGCATTATCGGCAAAGAAGATTTCGGCATGCATGGACATTCGACTGGCATCGTCAAGGACTGAGATCAGGTAGGTCTTTTGCTTGGTTCCATTGACGGTAATCGCTGGCAAGTAGCACGTATCGGCCTGCCAGCAATCGTTGGCAAACTCCATTTCAAAGGCTAAACGCTGCGGGATATCACCCTCAGAGTGTTCTCTGGTATTTCGGCGTGTGCGGAAATATCGCTGTACCGTGCTCAGAGAGACTTCCTGACGCAAGAGATGCCCTTCTTCAATCATCCTTCGGTAAACCATCGTGGCTGACAGCAGTGGAAAATCTCGCCGCAATTCATCAATCCGGGCCTTTTGTGCAGGGCTCAGAACGCGTGACTGGCCAACATCTCGACGCGGCCGCTTGCGCAAGGCATCCAGACCGCCATTAGTGTAATCCTGAAACCAATGCTTGATCGTGTTCGGGGAATACTGAATCACACGCCCGTCCGGCAACTGGTAGCTTTCTGCCGCCATCTTACGGAAGTACGCTGACTTGGATGCTTCGCCATAGGTTTGGTTGACCAATGGTGCGATCACGGAAAACTTCAAAAGGGCCATCTGTTCGGATTCTTTGGCATTCATAAGTGAAAATCACCTCCAGCGAGGAGTCTAGCAAACCCACTGGTAACAGCCTATTCAACTGTTATGTGAAAACCTTAAGCCCTGTTTTACACCATCCCATCTTCACCGGCGGCGATGCTCGATTGTGAAACCGTGTCTGCCAAAGGTATCGCCGGTTATGCTGCCAGTAACGGTGTAGGAAACAGTTCAATCGATGCCGCTGGATTTCTTCCAGACATTCCAGCGCTGTAAAACTCTGGTGATTGACCGGCTCATAACCCAGTTCGAAAAGAACCAGGCCAATTCTGCTCAGACACACTTCGTAACGGTGCAGCACCAGATAAACTGACCAGACCGGTAACTGGCAGTTTTCTGCCACACGAGGAACACTCACGCCATTGAAAATGATCTGACAAAAAAGAAACATCAACACGTCAAGTGAATACTGACAATAAGCTACAACATCCACGGGAAGCAGCGCATGCGTCGTTGCACAGGAAAGGCAGGCGGCTCGGGTAACCGGCGTTAGGATCCATTTTAGCTCGCCGGATTCCAGCGCCAATAAGTATCGCCAGTACGCTCCATGACGTTTCATTTTTCCACGCGCGCCGCATACCGGACAATTCAGACTTTTATAAAACTCCGGATCTATAAGTGATTGCTCGTAGTCCTTGAGATATATCTCGCCAAGTTGTATGATTGGCGTGTACCCCCAGATCTGGTTTCCAGATTTCTGAGCGTGGTTTTTTGGGAGAAGAAGGTTGCGATCTTGCAGGAACGTGGAACCTTCTTTTCTTTTTGCTCACGAAGAATGGATGCCCGAATGTGACTTAGATTATGTCACACTCTGATATCCACCGATCTTCCTCTTGATCTTTTATTTTGAATTTTCGACACGCTCTTCAGGTCGTTTGTTTTTGCGGTTCTACACCGCCCAAGCTCTATGACCTGACCACACTGCAGCGGGAAGCCAACCGGCTTCTTGGATATACAGCCCAGCAAACGCTGGATTATGGCCAAAGCCTCTATGAGAAGAAGCTCATTACCTATCCCAGAACCGACAGCCGCTATCTGACGGCTGATATGGCGCAGTCCACTACAGGCGTCCTTCAGTCAGCGCTTTCCCTTTTGCCGGAGAATGTGACAAAGGGATATTCGACGGATCTAAAGCAGCTGCTGGATGATTCCAAGGTCAGTGACCATCACGCCATCATCCCGACCCATGCTCTGAAGGAAAATATCCTGGAGAGTCTTCCCAAGGGCGAACAGGAGCTTTTAAAGCTTCTGGCCATACGCCTCATCACAGCCGCCGGAGAAGCTCATCGGTATTCGGAAACGACGGTCATTCTGGACTGCTCCGGCCAACGCTTTACCGCCAAGGGAAAGACGATACTAAAGTCCGGCTGGAAGTCTGTGGAGGAGCATTATCGCAGCACGCTTACCACTCGAAAATCGGAGAAGAAAATGGATGCCCCACTGCCCAGATTGGAAAAGGACCAGTGCTTTGATGCGGTCTCAGTCCGGCTGGATGAAGGGAAAACCACCCCGCCTAAGCTGTTCACCGAGGATACCCTGCTCTCTGCTATGGAGAATGCTGGCCTGGAGGACCTTCCAGAGGATGCTGAGCGAAAAGGCCTGGGGACTCCGGCCACACGGGCAGGCATCCTGGAAAAGCTGATCAAGACTGAGCTAGTGGAACGCCGAGGTGACAAAAAGCTCAAGACCTTGCAGCCCACCCATAAGGGAGTTGCTCTGGCCACGATCCTGCCGGAGCAGATCAAATCCCCTCAGATGACGGCGGAATGGGAGGAAAAGTTGAAGCGCATTGAAAAGGGTCAGCTCTCACCTGAAATCTTCATGACGGAGATCTCTCAGCACCTGAAAGATCTGGTCGGAACCTATCGGGCGGTCTCTGAAACCCCCGGTGAGCTGGCCTTGAATCCCGAAAGCATTGGTTCCTGCCCGCGCTGCGGGGATCAGGTGCTGGAAGGGGAACGTCGCTTTTTCTGCCAGAACAAGACCTGTACATTTGCTCTGCGGAAGGACAACCGATTCTTCAAGGACAAGAAAAAAACACTGACACGCGAGGTGACTGCTTCTCTGCTTCAGGAAGGCAGCATCCTGATGAAAAACCTGTATTCGCCCAAGACGCAAAAGACCTACGATGCCCGAATCATCATGGAGGATACCGGCGGCAAGTACGTCAATTTCAGGCTGGAATTCACGTCTGGTGAAACCAAGGATAAGGACAAAACATCGACAAAATCTAAAGAAAGGATGGAAAAATTATGAATGTCAAAGAACGGATCAAGGCTCTCCTAGGTATTGAGGTGAGCACAGATAATCTGCTGGAGCTCTGGGAGAATCCGGAAAAATATGTTTCAACACCGGAAGATGCCGAAAAACTGGGAGATTTGTTTCTCTTAGTTGAGATGATGGCTGAGCTGGAGGTGGATAGCGATGAATAACACGGATGAACTTCGCTATGTCCAGGCCTTTGCCAGGATCATCGGCGTCAAGGAAGACGACGCTCTGGAATATGCCCAAAGAAAAGGCATCGGCGCTTTGGTGGAGAATGCCACACAGCTTTTAAGTACGCCAGCTCAGCGGGAAAAGCATCAGGCCTTTCT
>CAZIVV010000166.1:0-5792 GCA_964542775.1 uncultured Desulfomonile sp. | reverse complement strand
TTGATCACCACTTTTGCGCCGGGTTTTACAAATCTCTGCATCCCACCGAGAGCCTCAATTGCGGACTTCGTTATCTGGGATGCGTCTGACCCGAATGAAACCGTGACATCAGGAAAGTCGGCGGCAAAAGCATTCCCTGGAGTTAAGAGATTAATTGAGCCTGTCGCCACTGCAGCGCCCGATATCAGGGTGGATTTTAAAAATTGTCGTCTGCTATGGTCTTTCATTTCTGTTCACTGCCTCCTGGGTTGAAGCGTTTAGCGCTTCTGGATTTTGTGCGTTAAACGAGAGTTTGTCAATATATCGACCGACGTTCCACATAAGGGCCGTCATTTACACAGAAAAGGGTTGACTTTGTTCGTCCCAGATTATATCAAAAGCCAAAAAAGACCTGAACAAAAAGAGTTGTTCAAGATTCTACAAAGTAACACTCCAAATTTTTACGATTTCCAAGAATTTAATTCATGACTACATATAACAAAGCATTTTATCGTCAAAATGTTAAATCGCCGAATCCAGAGACGCTCCCGCTGGAAAACAGGAACCTTTACCCCGAGAGGTTGGCCCCTCCTTCCAGGGCCTTTGCCAAGCTCATGGAGTTCTGCGTGGCTTTTATAGTCGCTCTGGTGTTTCTGTCACTCCTATCTTTTCTGTCTGTTCGCCCCACATTGAATGAGGTCCGTGTTGAGGCCGGTGTCAACTGGGACAGGTTTGTAAAGGCCGCCAGAGAACGCAACGATCTGATACCGGGATTGGCCGAATCGATCAAGGGAGCGAGTCCCGGGCAGGCAAAGTTGGCAGGGAAACTTTTTGAAGAGCGTTCAATCCTGCACCGTTCAAATGATCCACGGGAGTTGGTGGCGTCACTCGATGAAATGGACCGCCAGCTCGAAAAAATAGAGAGATTGGCCCAGTCATCTCCAGAAATCAATTCTTACCAGCCATTCAACCAGATATGGAAACGTGTGAACGCGTCATCTTCCGAGATCAAATCCAGAAGAGTCGTCTACAATGTGTCCGCCAGAAGGTACAACGATCTCATGATACCCTTCCCACAGAACATTTTTTCGTCACTCTTCGGTTTTGTCCCGTTACAATACTATCCCCTGAACAATTTTAATGAGGAATCCGGGAGATCCTGAACGTAGTCAAAGGGATAAGACAGGTTTAAGTGGTTGGCGGGGGCTGAACGGCAATTAATGCACGTCGGTGTTATTGGGGATTTCTTCCTCGCTGACTTTTCTTATCGAACCCTTGTTGAAAACAAAGCTGGCGAGCACGAGTCTATCTTTCTTGGTCGGATGCAAATATCTGACGCTAAAGCCCGGCTTGCCCTCGAAGTGATAATCCGTGATGGGCAGGATGCCGTCGATTCTCAATTGCCACGTTATGATGCGTCGTTTGAGTTTCGGGGACCAACTCATGAAATACAGTCGCGAATAGTCACACCCGGCGTCTTTGCCTATCGGGGCGTAAGCCACTATATAATTATTTTTCAGGCCACGGTCGGGATCGTCTGTGGAGTTGACGGTGCGCCAGGCTATCATGCGCATGAAAGGAACTGCCTTGGCAATATCGTCCGGAGGGGTCAGCTTCATGTTGTGAGTGAAAATGTACCCAACCCGGCCGTCTTCTATCTTCACCTTGTACCAGACATCCTTGCGGACATCATCGGAGTTTTCATCCAGTGACCCGATGTCTTCCAGTGACTTCGGTTGTTCGGCGCCCGGTTTTCCCTTGACCGCATTCCTGTCTATGGGAGTGTTCTTGCGAAGCGTAACAACGCGTTCATATACTTCGAGTTTCTTACCAGGCGGCAGCGTCTCCACCACCTCATGATGTCTGCCCGGAGCGAGACGGAAATTCGCTTTGGTCTTGGTAACCGCTTCGGCCTGAATCGGCAGGCCCTCGATCGAAAGCCTAAGCTCCTGAGTCTTGTGTATTATTTCATCCCCACCGACGGCCCTCTGTTCGATGTACCCCTCCCTGCCGTCTCGCGTGCGTGCCCGGAACATGTCCCCGACCTTGTCCATAAGATGAACCGCGGTCTCGGCCGGGAGTTTTCTGATTACTTCCGAGTTGGGGTTGGCCGTTTGATACAACGACGTGGGCCTAATCGTCATCCCGTCTTTGGGAACGAATTGACTCTTCTTCTTTAAAATGGTCGATTGAGCCTTGAGTATCAGTTCTCTCTTGAGAGTATCGACCTCCTGGCAACCAGAGCACAGACTTCCAATCACTACAATAATCAAACCTAAAGCCCAATTATGGCTTTTAATCGAATTTTGTGCTCTATTCTGAAGGAAGTAGGTCAATCGGGTTCTCATGAGGGCCTCAGTTTATTACTTATCATGAGAAATATCAAGTTCAAGAAAAGCATTAGGTCGTGAACTTTACGTGAAGTTGATGTTCGTTAAAGGCCCAAACATGTAAAAATCAACACTGACACGCTACAAAAAGAACCAAATATTCAGTGGTTAATTCAGACAAGGCGTAATCTGCCGGGCTCTGAACTTCTCTCAACGAGTTTATCAAAAATAGTGGCATATTTTCAGATTAATGTGCCGTAATGTTATAAACAGGTTTATATATGGAAGTAATAACTACCCATTTAAACGCCGATTTTGACGCCTTTGCCTCTATTGTGGCGGCCAAAAAACTGTATCCGGACGCCCTTGTGGTTTTTCCCGGTTCCCGGGAAAAGAGCCTGCGCGATTTTTTCATGGAGTCATCCCTATACATACTCTCAATTGAGCGCGTCAAGGATTTGGATTTTGATAAGGTTCATCGCATCGTCCTGGTTGATACACGGCAAAAAAGCAGAATAGGCCAGTTGGCCCGGATTTGTGATCGTGACGATGTGGATGTCCACATATACGACCATCACCCTGCCTCAGATGAGGATATAAAGGGCTCACTCGAGGTGATAAAGCCCTACGGCGCAACGGTCAGCATATTTGTCGAGATGTTGAGGCAAAAGGGGGTCGACCTGAATGCGGAGGAGGCCACCATACTGTCGCTCGGTATCTACGAGGACACGGGCTCGTTTACATTCTCATCCACCACTCCAAACGATCTTGAGGCGGCAGCTTGGCTCATAGCCGAGGGCGCCAATCTCAACATAGTTTCAAACATGATGACCAGCGAACTCAACAGAGATCAGATTGACATCATGCACCAACTGATTGAAGAAGCCCGACTGGTCCACATCGGAGGGGTTGACGTTGTCGTGGCGATAGCCGGTGCTGAGGGTTATATAGGCGATCTGGCAATCCTGGTTCACAAGTTCAAGGAGATGGAGAGCCATGACGCAATAGTGGCGCTGATTCGGATGGAGGATCGAGTCCACTTGATAGCCCGCAGTAGCGTTGATTCCGTCAATGTCGGAGAGATAGCCTCCTGTTTTGGGGGAGGAGGACACCCGACGGCAGCCAGCGCAACCGTAAAGGACATGACGTTGTATGAGGCGCGTGACAGGGTTGTGGCGCTTCTGCACGAGAAAGTCCGGCCCAAACAGAAAGCCGTGGAGATCATGAGCAGACCGGTTGTGACGGTAGCGCCGGGTCAGACAATAGGGGAGGCGGCGGAACTGCTGGGCCGTTACCAGATAAGCTCACTTCCCGTGGAACGTGGCGAATCCCTGGTGGGTATCCTGCACCGGCATGCGGTCGATAAGGCGGTCCATCACGGGCTCGATCATCATTTGGTCTCTGATTTCATGAATCCCGGCGTTGTTTTCGTGACCCCTGAGGATTCCATAGAGAGGGTTCTGCAGGTCTCCGTTGACGGCAGGCACAGGCTGATCCCCGTAATTGACGAGGGCAGGATGGTCGGCGTCATCTCTCGTAGTGACTTGCTGGAACATCTGAAGCTGCCGAGGTCGAGTGACCCCGGCGGTCCGGAGAGCTTTTCACAGGACAGGGAAAAAAGGAAGAACGTAAAAAAACTGCTCCAGGAACGCTTTCCCAAACGGGTCCTCACTGTGTTGAAAACGGCGGGTGAGGTGGCCGATCGCAACGGTTCCAGCGTCTACCTTGTCGGCGGCGCTGTCAGGGACCTGCTGCTGCGCAATTACAACCTCGATATTGATCTTGTCATCGAAGGGGAGGGCATTCCATTCGCCCAGGAACTCGCTCAAACATGCCCCGATTGTCGCTTGAGGAGCCATGCGAAATTCGGAACTGCGGTGATAGTTTTTAGTGACGGTTTCAAGGTTGACATAGCCACGGCGCGCCACGAGTATTATGAGAGCCCCGGCGCACTGCCTACAGTTGAAATGAGTTCCATAAAGAGAGACCTGTTCAGGAGAGATTTTACCGTGAACACCCTGGCTGTCTCGCTAAACTCTGATTCCTGGGGTGAACTGATCGACTTTTTCGGAGGTGTCAGGGACATAAAGGACAAGACGATCAGGGTGCTTCACAACCTTGCGTTCGTGGAAGACCCCACGAGGATACTCAGGGCTATACGTTTCAGCAGTCGCTTCAATTTTTTGATCGGCAAGCACACCATGTCGCTGGTCAGGGGAGCCTTGAAACTCAAGATTTTTGACCGGGTGGAAGGAAAAAGACTCCTGAATGAACTGATCCACGTCATGGATGAAAAAGCCCCTCTGGCTGCAATAAAAGCCATGTCCGAACTTGGAGTCCTGCAGGCGATATATCCTCCAATGACAGCCGATTCAAGGACCTATTCCCTAATTGAGTCGGTCTCATCGGTCCTTTCATGGTGGAAATATCTTTTTCTGGAGGATAAAATCCAGTCCTGGATGGTGTATTATCTCGCTCTCACTGATTCCATGGATGAAAAATCTTTTGAGGGTGCGCTTCTAAGGTTGTCCGTTCCTCCAGGACATACAAATCACATGATGGACGAGCGGTCAAAACTGAAATCTGCGTTGGGGATTCTCGACAGAGGAAGGTTGACTAAACCGAGCGAAATATTTAAACTCCTGGATAAATCAGCGCTTGAATCCTTACTATATATTATGGCAAAGACGACGAGGGAGCAAACGAGAAGAACCGTGTCAGAGCACATTATTCGCTACCGCAATGTTAAACCGCTTATTAACGGTTCGTATTTGAAGTCCCTGGGATTGGCGCCCGGACCTTTGTACGGGACGATCCTCGCTTACCTTCGTGACGCTCGGCTTGATGGAATCACAAAGACGATTGAAGATGAAAAACAATTGCTGTCAAAAAATTTCCAGGAGATCCCTGGCTTAGGCGGATCCAAGTGTCTGGATTAAATCAAGGACACGATAGTTAGTGACTGGAGGTCAGGATGGACAAAGGCGGCTCGAAAAAAGTCAAAATCTTCGACATTACTCTGCGTGATGGGTCTCAGAGCAAAGTAGCCACGCGAATCAAACTCGACGACCTGCTGAAGGTAGCTTCAAGGCTTGCGGATTCAGGAATCTACGGGGCTGAAACCTGGGGAGGCGCCACATTTGACGTATGTGTGCGCTACCTTCGCGAAGACCCGTGGGAAAGAGCGCGTAAGCTAAAGGAAGTAATGCCCAATGTTAAGAGCATGATGCTCATACGTGGACAAAACCTGGTTGCTTACTCAAATTTTCCTGACGATGTTGTGGTGAAGTTTGTCGATGTGGCCGCAAGAAACGGCATAGATGTCTTCAGGATCTTTGACGCTCTTGATGATATCCGAAACCAGGAAACAGTCATAAAGGCAATCCGCGACGCTGGGAAAATAGCCGAGGGCGCCGTCTGCTATACCATCAGCCCGGTTCACACCATCGAGAAGTTTGTTTCCAAAGCCAGAGCGCTCGAGGA
>CAZIVV010000165.1:0-61824 GCA_964542775.1 uncultured Desulfomonile sp. | reverse complement strand
CTGTTTGAGGGCTTCTTCTACCAAAGCGACAGCATCCTCTCCTTCTCCATCTACAACTGCCTGGATGAGAGGTTGAAAATCGATTTGTGCATTCATTGGATACCTCCGGCTGGGATTACTTGACAAACCACGATAAACTTATCTGTATGTATAGACGTATATACCAGTTGAGGAACAAGGCATTCCTCATCAGCGCCTCACGCTTCCATCGGATCATGCCGCATGAGTTTTTTACTTGATGATTGAGATAACCAGGGCGACAGTGCGCCGCGAGTAAGAACAGATCAAGGCTTTGTCTTAAAATAGTATCTGCAACGGTCTCCACGTACAAATGCCTGGCTGTATACTACTGGAGAGCCTTTCACATCGTAGAGGATGCGATCCAGAACCAGGGCTGGAGATCCGACCTTGATTCCCAGAAGGGCTGAGTGATCCTCGTCCGCTACGGTAGGCTCGATAAATGCCTCTACTCGGCCTATACGTGTGCCATAGTCCTGGGAAAGGTAATCGACCAGTAGGCGCGAGGTAAAATCAAGTTGCTCAATTCCTGGGAACTCTTCCGCAGATAGATACGAATATTCAATGATCCATGGCTCATCGTTCGCGCACCGGATGCGGAGTATCTTGGTCAAAAGCGCTTTATTCTCCAGTCTTAACCGACCGTTTATGCTTTTCCTCCCGACTATTACATCAGAAAAAATGACGATGGATTTGACCCGAAGCCCTTGTCTTAGCATGCCGGCGCCAAAACTGAAATCACCGATAAGATCGTGATTGAGGGTGGGGTGTTTTATGATGGTGCCTTTTCCCTGTTTTCTGGTGATATACCCCAAATTGGCCAAGGCCTGTATCGCCTGCCTGACCGTACCTCGGCTGACCCCGTAGGTTTCGCACAATTCCCTCTCAGAAGGCAGTGGATCCCCCGGCTTGAGCTTTCTGTTTTCAATCGCCGAAAATATCTGCTCGCTCATCTGGTGATATAGCGGGGTTTTGCTATCTTCATTGAGCTGTATTTTGACAAAACTCATACAACGTCCCGATCACGATCCTCTGGATAATTCATTTGTATGTACCATTGCCACACCATAAAAAAGCTGTCAACAGAAAAAATGCGCAATTCTTATGAGAGTGTTGGGGCCAAACGGAGACTCTTGGGACGTAAAGGTATAGACAGCTGTGCAAAACAATGTTGTCATTTCGAAGTGTTGAATGTCTTGGCGCTCAGGTTGACTTCACGCCAGTCGAGGAACAGGATTCTGGAAGTTCACATGATTTGGAACGATGACTGGAAAATCGGGGAATTAGTGTCCTGCGCGCTACTGGGTTCCATGTATTGACGGATATCATTTGGTCCTCCATGGGAAAGGCCGTTGGGATCTGATAACTACTGAATGGGGCTTAGGCGCATTGGTATACACATGTGGTAATTGAACCTTTGCGCGAAAGCCCCGCTTAGAGACTGAAAGAGCCGACCTTTCAGACGACCAGGACCCTTATCTTCCGGCTTTTTAAGAGCTCACCGCGATGTTGTAGGACATTACGGAATCAGACCCATGGCCCTCCAGTAAAACGAACTGAGAAGTATGGCTGCAATAACGGATATCGCGTACATAACCCCGGCGATGCTCACATGGGAAGAATTCCACCCCCTGGATTTGGACATGGCGTCCCCCATCATTATAAAAGGTTGCTGATACGGCAGAAAGAAGCTGTTACCAGCGGCAATAACCGCCACGCTGACTAGCGCCGGATGCAAACCGAAGTCCTTGTAAAGTGGAATAAAAACAGGGGCGGCAATAGCGATTGTCGAAAAACCCCAGGGAACATCCACGAAACGAATTATCCAGAACCCAACCGTGATGACGAGTAGAAAAACAATGGGTTGAGAGGCATAGGATACTATGGCTGGTTCGATAACCGGTCTCAACCATGCTGATATTCCCGTGTTCATGAAGATGGCGGACAGACCGATGACAACTCCGAAGAAGTTTATGATATCCCAGTTAACACCGGTAGTTATATCCTGGAAAGTGATGATACCGGACAGCATGAGAGCCATGAAGGATAACAGGGCGACCGCCGGAGTGGATATTCCATGCCATTTTTCCGTGGTGAAAAGAATGAGAGTGCTTGTCAGGATCACGGCAACCAGCAATTCCTGACTGGACATTTTACCAAGCTCTTCATACTGTTTCTTAAAAGTATGACTTGATACCTCCAGAGGCTCCTTCGGTTTCAGAGCAAGAAAAACCAGGACCAGGAACAGTATTGTTATTAGAAACCAAGGGAATGCCATGTAGGCAAGCCAGGAGTCAAAAGTTACGACGGATTTTATCTCTGGGGGATAAAAACCCATCATGAATATTCCCCAGAGCGATCCTGTCAACCAGGCTGTTCCCGGTAACAGGGCTGTTCCCCAGGCCACTAATCCAATGAGAGCCGAACCCTTGGAGCGTTCCGGTATTTTGCAGGCCTCCACAACGCTCATGGCTATAGGCATGACAATTGAGAGTCTGACCGTGATGGAAGGGGTTAAAGCTGAAAGAAGCAGACCAATTATGAACCAGCTCAAACAGATGGTTGCATAGCTCGGTTGAAACAGGCTCAAAACGTAATAGGCAATTCGTCGACCCAGGCCGGACTTAACAAGCGCAAAGCCAAAAAACAGGGCGGGAATCAGAACCCAAACGGCAGAACTGGCGTACCCCCCTGCAACAGCGCTGAGTGGAACCTTGAACGCGAGGCAGCCGCCCATGAGCAGAGCGCCACCAGCAAAATATGGCAGGGCAGGGGGTCTAAAAATCCATAGACCGAGAGACACCATAACCACGCCAAGCACGTAATGCCCCTGAGCGGCAAGACCAGCGAAAGGCTGAGTTAGTCCTATGAACAATGCCATCAAGACCAGGAAACAAATACCAATCCATGTGAAAGATTTCATAATCAACACTCCGTAACTATTTTCTGAACCTGTAATTAGACTGGCACGGCGCCGGTCGAGGTTACAAATTGCGCCGAGCGGGTTTCTGACCAGTAATTCCCCCTTTCGTTGAAACTTACGAAGCCTACGTGGCCCCCATGTTCAGGTATCTCCAGGAAGAGACTTGGATTTGTCCTGGCCTCTTCCAATGGGTAACATTCTGGAGTGAGAAACGGATCATCTTGTGAATTTATCAACAGGCAAGGCACACGAATTGCGCCTATGAACTGTCTGGATGATGAGCGCCGATAATAATCGTCAGCGTTCCTGAATCCATGGATTGGGGCAGTGAATTTTTCATCGAAATCCTTGAGGGTTTTAACCGAAGCCAGATTTGAAATATCGATGAGATGTGGATATCGGGCCGCTTTAGTTTCTATCTTTTTTCGCAACAGTTTGAGAAATCGCGCCGAGTATGCCCAGTTGCTCCAGTGATCGAGCTTATCCGAACATGACTTGAGGTCGCATGGCGCCGATAGAGCGACCGCCGCCATGATCGCCGGATTCACACTGGCGCCAGATTCTCCAAGATATTTGAGGATTACATTTCCACCAAGACTGAACCCGATCAGGCTAATATACCGGTACTGTCCTGAGGACAAGGCGTGATCTATAACCAGCTGCAGATCCTGCGTTTCACCACTGTGATACATGCGAGTCCGCCTGTTGGGTTCGCCGCTGCATCCCCTGAAGTTGACAGCCACGGCGTCCCATCCATGACTATTCATTGCCCTGACCATCCCTTTCATGTAGGAACGTCGGGAGTCTCCTTCGAGGCCATGAAGCGTAATTGCCAGTCCAGCTGAACCTACTGTTGACCAGTCAAGATCGAGAAAATCATCGTCCTGGGTGATGATCCTCTCTCTAACGTAGTTCAGGCCATGTATTTTTCTGAAAACTGATGGATAAACAGTTTGAGCGTGAGGATTTCTGAAAAATATCGGGGCCCTGTATCCCGAACCTTCAACTATCGGCATCTGATCCCCCTAGAAGCATGGCTCCAGGAATTTAGTCCTTGATTAGGCTGGTTAAATTGGAAAATGGTCTGTACGAGTAATTCGGGTTGTTCTCACTGTCCAACGGCGATTCTAGCTCTGCGCCTTCCCGCAACTGCTGAAAATGTTCCCTGTCATGACAGGCCGTGCAAAGCAGTTCCCAGTTACTCCCATCAGGAGGATTGTTATCGTGGTTATGATCCTTATGGTGAACTGTCAATTCCTTTAAAGACTTACCGGTGAATTCCGCTCCGCATCTGCCACATACCAGTGGGAAAAGTTTCAGCGCGCGTTCCCTGTACGTGTTTTCGCGGCTCTCCTGGAGACGCTTGGCCTCAGCTACAATCTTGTCCACATTACCAGATCTTGTTTTTTTCTTTTTGAGCCTCAATGCTTTGGCCTCGAGGTAAAAAATATAATAGAATCCCGAAGTTCGTTGAATTACAAAAGTGGGCGTTTGTTCGCCAGCAGTGATTCGATTACAGATAATGAGTCAGCGTACTGTTCTTCCTCACAAATTGGAGCGCATTGGTTGAGTTCCACCAGTCCTGAGGCCAATTTAATGGCAAAGTTGTAACAGGAGTTGTCACCACAGAGTTTGCAGTTCGTTTTGGGCAAAAGTTTGAAGAGTTCGATTGGCTGTCTTTTTTCATGGGTGGCCGTGTCTGGCTCCATAGTGTGGCGCCTGTCCCATACAGAATTGACCATGGCGACCAGTTCTTCAATTATCTGACTGGCCTGTTCGCGGGTTTCCAGGTGGTCAGCGGCTATTCGCGTAGACCAGAACCCTATCTTGTGATTATCCTTGCGCCAAGAGAAGGCTGGCCCGTCCGAAAAATATGTTCCGCTTTTCAATTCGGCGTTCAGATACGGGAGAACCTCGCTGATATCAACCTCCAGGTGAGCTATGGCCTCATATTCGAACACCTGATCACTGTGGTCAGCCACCTCAATCTTCAACTCGTAATTGTCAATCAGCATAGTAACTCCCAAAAGTCTCGGATCAAACAAAATTCCTTCGCCTGACGCAGATTTGTAAAGACCTGATGGCAAATGCGGCAAAAACAGACGTTCGCTACAATACAGCAAATCCAACCATATAATCAACATCAGTTGATGAAAAATAGTAACTCCTCAGTTATTCTCGCCTCATTTAATCAAAAGAATTGGAACAGACCAGTGCTGAAGGTAAGACCGACAGATTCGTGTGATTAATTTATGAATCGAATAATCCTTTTCGGCATGCGACAGTCTGAAGTGGACACCCCATACCTGCTCCAGCATCGCTGACAGAACCTCAACTGAGTTTGTGGGCTATTACTGACGGCCATAAGTCGCGTTCCTTCAAATTAGTCCAGGTATGTATTCGTCCGTTTTAGGACCATTGATAAAGCCTGTTATGGTTTTTCAGGAAAGTGTCCTCTTATTTTGTATTGACGGTTTTAAGTTCCAGGTGTTAAACTAACGTCAAGGGAACGTCTATAAAGGAGGTGCAGTCATGTCTGAAAAAGAACAAAAAGGAACCCAGGCCGAGGAAAAAGTTACTCAAACGCCAATTGAAGTTCAACAAACAGACCCTTGCGCAGACATAGATGACCCTGTGAGGAGGGGTTTGTGTCGCATCTGTCAGATGCCTGTAGTCGGAGAGTCTCCTTTCTGCAAGGATCATGAGGCTCCCGTTCCATAGTTAAAGGTTCCAGGCCGCGAAGACGGATTGATCTCGCGGCCTTTTGGACCGTTTTTTCTCCCAAGAAGATGTATTAACATTTAATTCGAAACTGGATCTCTCCTCAAACAAAACTACAGGCGTTGCATTCACCGTCACACGTCGGGTGAAATTTTCAATTCACCCAGATCATTTGGAATTCTGCCTGAGCCAGTTGAGCACGTTGACTGAATGCGCATTCCACCGAATCGATCAGGAAGGACATAGAGGATCTGTATGTTGAGTCCAGGCTTAACAAACGGGTAGCGATCCGTTTCCTGATTGAGCGCTCAATTTATAACGGATTTGGGAAATGTCATTGGAATGTCAACTAATCCATTACTTTTCAGTGGCATGATCATGCCTGTGTCATGAAATGGCCCAGGCGCCGCCGACCATGAGCGTGGGATTTGTGGTGAGCCGGGCGATGGAATTCTTAACGGAGGGATTGATGGCAGGAAAGAGGACAAGTTTGTTTCAGGGACCTAAAGCTTCCGAGAGTTCCGATGATAGGAAAAGACTCAGCAGGACGGCAAAGAACGAGATCATTCTTAATCTTCAACAGTCTCTGACGGACACACAGGAGCGTTACAGGCTTCTTTTTGAATCCATGAGTAACGGCGTGGCCATATACATGCCTGTCAAAAACGGATCAGATTTCCTGCTTATAGACATGAATAGGGCGGCACAGAAGATCGACCGTCTGGATAAGAGTAAAATTGTAGGCCGGTCTATCATGGAAATTTATCCCAACATTAAGGACTACGGTCTGCTGGACATTTTCCAGAAAGTTCTCAAAACGGGTAGGCCTGTAAATCATCCGGTCAAAAAATATACCGATCAAAGGCTCGATGGTTGGAGAGATCACTTTGTTTACAAATTGACAACCGGTGAGATAGTCACAGTATTTAGCGACGAAACCAAAAGAAAGAAAGCTGAAGAAAGGCATCGTCAGGTGCAGGGAAAATTTCGGGCCCTGGTGGAAAACGCGCCGGACTGTATCTTCATCAAGGACCGATCACTTCGCTTTACTTATGTCAACCCGGCAATGGAGAACCTTGTGGGTTTACCACTGGGACAGATAAAGGGGCTAAGAGCAATAGATCTTTACGGCAAGGAATCAGCAAGGCAACTTCATGAGTGGGACAGGAGGGTGTTGAGCGGCGAAACGATAGAGGAGGAGCATTCCAGAGTTGTCAAAGGGATTCCAATGACTTTTCACGATATCAGGGCGCCCATCCGTAATGATTCCGGAAAAATCGTCGGCTTATGCGGAATATCCAGGGATGTAACCGGCCGGAGAACTCTTGGCTCGGTAGATGGGTTGGATCCGAGTGAGTATTCGTCTGAGACCATGAAGGAAACCCTCAACAAAGCATCAATTGCAACAAAGTCGAACAGCGCTGTTCTTCTGCTAGGAGAAAGTGGTAGTGGAAAAGATTTTATGGCTAGATGGATACATGACCATTCAGCAAGGTCTGATGGTCCTTTTTTTGCCATCAATTGCGCTGCCATTCCACATGATCTTGCCGAATCAGAACTTTTCGGCCATGAGCAAGGCGCCTTTACAGGTTCGCGAGCCAGAAAACGCGGACTCCTTGAATTGGCCGAAGGCGGGACACTTCTCCTTAACGAAATAGGCGAGCTTTCACTTCAGGTTCAATCCAAGCTTTTAACTTTTCTTGACACCAGGACTTTCATGAGAGTTGGTGGAGAAAGGACGATCCACATAGATGCGCGCATAATGGCCGCTACCCACAGGAATCTCATGGATGAGCTTGAGAACGGGAACTTTCTCAAAGCTCTGTACTATCGCATAAGTGTGATTCCGATCGAGGTTCCTCCGTTGCGTCTTCGCAGCGATGACATTCCAAACATTGCCAAATCACTTATGGCAAAGCTTGTCAAAGAGATGAATCTCGACTGGTCTCCGCGTATTTCTGATTTGGACACGATCAAACTGCAGGAATATAATTGGCCGGGGAATATAAGGGAACTCAGGAATGTCCTGGAGCGATCTATAATGCTATCTCGGGGAAAAGGATTCAAAGTAGCCCTGGATAATGACTGCAAACCAGCCGAAGGCATTTCAGTTCTGTTTGACCCCAAGAAAATTAAATCCCTCAAAGAACTGTCTGGCGAGCTAATATGCTCCATAGTCAAGCAAACAGTCAGTGACTGTTCAGGGAACAAAAAAGAGGCCGCCAGGTTGCTCAAAGTTTCTCGTGACACAATTCACCGCTACCTGAGATTGGCAAACAGTAAGCATTCATCTGACACTACTCGTTACGAAGATGCAGAAATCTGACACTAAAATGCCTACAGGAGCCCGCTCTTCCCATGGCCAAATCTTTATGTGTCAGAAAAATACCTCACATTCAAGCTAACAAGTCCTTTTTCCGATCACTCTGGCGCGCCAAGTCAGCCCTGATCAGGATCCACATCATTAAAAAGGCATTAAAAACAAGCTGGTAAGTGAGTCTCATTATTTTTTGGCACACTTATTGCTCAACCAGATGTGATGCCACGTAAACTTGTAGTATTTACAGACCTCGATTCAACACTTCTTGATCAGGAATCCTACTCATGGCTTCCTGCCACAGAGTCGATCAACAGGTTAAGAAAACTCAAGGCCTCACTGGTAATGGTTTCGAGCAAGACTTTTGCGGAAATGGTCGAGCTTCACTGTGAGTTGGGATTTTCCGACCCTTTTATAGTGGAAAACGGTGGGGGGATAGCTTTAGGGGCTTCAGACATTGTGACTGAGCGTCTTCGAATGGAAACGGGAAGTCTTCCTACAGAGGTTGTGTTGGGTTACTCGTTGATTCCTCTTGGCGGGACTTACAAAGAGTTGGTCAGGGAGTTGAATGAGGCGATTTTGGAGGCCCGGGTTCAGGTTCGAGGTTTTTCATCGATGAATGCCGAGGAGGTGTCTTCCATCACGGGTCTATCCCTGCGGAAATCCATTCTGGCCAAGCAGAGGAATTTTGATGAGCCTTTTTTAATAGAGGGTGGGCGCGAGGAAATAGAGAGGTTGCAGAAGGCGCTTGGTTCCAGGATGCTGAAGATAGAACAGGGAGGAAGGTTCTGGCATCTGTTCAGCCATGGTGGAAAGGGCTCAGCCGTGTCAATAGCGCTGGCATTATTCAAAAACTATTACGGTGATGTTCTCAGTGTGGGATTGGGAGACAGCCCTAACGATTTCTCATTTCTTGAATTAATGGACGTAGCCATACTGTTGGGCGCTGATCAGAGCCCTCATTTCGTCCATCCTTGTAAACAGAAGGCTAGGGTTGTTGCAGACCATGGCCCAGAGGCATGGAACAAAAGTGTCCTGGAACTGTTGGCCGATACAAAGGAGTTTTCATGAGCGATTTTCAGCAAACCGGCCCAATCACAACCCTTCATCTTTTGGGTGAAGATGATCAAATGAAACTTGAGCAACAAATAAGAGAAGCTTCTGAATCAAGACCGATAGCCCTGGTTCTGCCATGTCTGGTATCTGAAATGGATGGGGCTGCCTTAAAGGTAATAGTAAGTGTTCTGGAATCCATAGAGTATCTGCATGAGATCATAGTTACTCTAGGCCCTGCCTCGGAAGATGATTTTTCGAGGAGCTGCGAATATTTCAAATCCCTTGACAATAAAGACAGAAAAATCAGGATAATCTGGAATGATGGGGAAAGACTATCATCACTATATCAGGAAATAGAAGAAGCAGGTTTGCCGGTAGGTTCAAATGGAAAGGGCAAAAGCGCATGGATGGCTTACGGTTATATTGTGGCCAGCCGCGAATCTTACATCATAGCTCTTCATGATTGTGACATAATGTCCTACACGCGCTCGTTGCTGAGCAGGCTCGTTTATCCGACGGTCATGCCCAATCTGGACTACGAATTTTGCAAGGGTTATTACAGTAGGGTTACCGATCGCATGCACGGGAGGGCGACAAGACTCTTGATAGCTCCTCTTCTCCAGGCCCTGATAAAGATCTTGGGCCCGATTCCTATCCTTCAGTATTTTGGCAGTTTTCGTTACCCGCTGGCAGGTGAATTTTCCATGGTATCTGACTTGGCTCGAGTTAACAGAATACCATCAGACTGGGGACTGGAGGTCGGTGTTCTCTCGGAAGTTTTCAGGAATTGCTCTCTAAACCGGGTTTGTCAGGTGGAACTCTGTAAAAATTACGATCACAAACACCAGGAATTGTCAGCGGATGATCCAGCCAGGGGATTGAACAAGATGGCGATAGACGTGTGCTCTACAATTTTCAGGGTGCTGAGTTCCTCGGGAATTGTTTTCAACTCAGGCTTCTTTAACACGCTGAGAGCAACCTTTCTGAAGGAGGCTCAGGACATGATGGCCATGTATAATGCGGACGCCAAAATTAACGGATTGACGTACGATCGGCATTCAGAGGCTACGGCGTTCGAAACCTTTGCCCAGGCTATCCGTACGGCTGGAGAACTGATTCAGAATGATCCTCTTGGTGTTCCTCCAATTCCAAACTGGAATCGTGTATTCGCCGCAATTCCAGATTTTGCCGAAAGGCTCCTGAACTGCGTGGATCAGGACAATAGAGGTTTTTTTGCCTAGAGCGCATCTTTGCTGGAGAGAAAAGTCATGAAATACGCCAGTTCATTGAGGCCATTTATGGTGAAGCGTCTTGAAGAGCTTGAACATGCCGATATTGTTGTAGGAATCCCCTGTTTTAACAATGATAAAACAATCGCTCATGTAATCAGAATGGTATCGGATGGACTCAATACCCACTATAAGAACCTCCGGCCTCTGATCATAATATCCGATGGCGGTTCCACAGATGACACCAGGGATGTGGCCAAAAACACAGAAATGAATCCCTGGCAGGAGAGGCTGATTGGAATATACAGGGGAACACCCGGCAAGGGCACAGCCATTAGAATGATTCTGGAATCAGCCCATCTTGTCAACGCCAGAGCCTGCATGGTTGTCGATTCTGATCTGAGGAGCATTACAAATCGCTGGGTCAAAATGCTGCTGGCGCCCATCTTCGATCACCAGTATGACTTCGTTGCTCCGATATACAAGCGTTACAAATATGATGGAACAATAACCAATAACATTGTTTACAATCTTTGCCAGGCTGTTTTCGGGAAGAAAATCCGACAACCAATCGGAGGAGATTTCGCTTTCAGTCATTCTCTGGTCAATCATTACGTGAGTCAGGATGTCTGGCATACGGATGTGGCGCGTTTTGGGATTGATATCTGGTTGACCACTCAGGCCATAATAAATGATTTCAGAATTTGCCAGGCCCATCTGGGCAGGAAAATTCATGACGCCAAGGATCCTTCAGAACATCTGGGACCAATGTTCAGGCAAGTTGTATCTACCCTGTTTTTCTTGATGGAAAACACGGAAAGTTATTGGAAAAGCGTGAGCGGAGCGGAAGAAATACCGGTTTTTGGGGAAGCGGGATCTGAAGAGCCTGACCCTATCAAAGTTAATCATTCCAAGCTGGTAAACTCTTTCAAATCAGGTTTTTCAAGCTTTGGAAGTCTTTGGAAAGAGGTCTTTTGCGAAGATTGTTTTGCTGCAATATCTGCCGCTGCGACAATGGAAGAAAGTCGTTTCAGACTTCCGACTGATACATGGGTCAGGATACTCTACGAAATAGCTGGAACGTATCACAACTGGCCATCAAATCGTCGCAGGCTGGTAGATTTGATGACCCCGCTTTATTATGGCCGGGTGGCGTCTTTCATAAACGAGACACGCAGCATGAATTCCCAGGAATCTGAAGTGGTTGTGGATCAGCAGGCCAATTTCTTTGTTGAAGCTAAAGACTATTTGATAAATTCCTGGGACAACCCTCACGCTTGCAGTTCAACTTTCATTGACGAAGCCAAAAAACTGGACGAGTGACCCGTAAGGTTCATCCCGAATTCCGTGAAGCCTGTTGCAATGGCCGGAGGCGCTTTTTGTTGAATTCAAGTGTGACAGCCCTTAAATCGTGGTCCAGTATCTCCAGGACTTTCGCTTCAATTTCTTCTGGGACTCCGTAATAGGCTTCCGCTATGCCCCCGGTGATACAGGCAAGGGTGTCGCTGTCTCCACCCAGCGAAATGGCCAGTCTGATTGCGCTCTCAAATCCCTCAGACTCCAGAAAGCAGGTTATGGCTTCAGGAACTGTTTCTTGGCAGGATTCATTAAACTGATAGGAAGGGCGGATTTCATCGCAGCATTTATTGAGATCATATCCAAAGGTTCGGGAAACATAATCCTGGATCTCCGATTTATTCGCGCCCTTTCTGGCCAGAAAAATAGCTGAGGCAGTTGCCTGTGCGCCTTTTATTCCCTCGGGGTGGTTATGCGTGATGGAGGTGTAAGCTTCTGATTTCTGTAATACCTCCTCAATGGAGTCAAAAGCGAAGCCTACAGGGCTGATTCGCATTGCGGCGCCATTTCCCCAACTGTTGTATGGATTGTTATCACTGGACCGGGCCCACCTATGGAAGCTTGCTCCGTAGCCCGCCTCAGGGTATTTGTGATAATAGATCTTCATCAATTCACGGTAGTCAGTCCCGTTGATGATCGAGTCTGCCAACGCGATAGTCAGAACGCTGTCATCAGTAAAAAAACAGTCAGGACTGAATAGGGTAAACTGAGTAGTTTTTATGTTGTTCCATTCGTAAACTGATCCTATAATGTCTCCCGCCAATGCTCCAATCATGTCAAACCACCTTTTTCAGGAGTACGTAGCGTATTCTGACTACCTGATAAGTCAAAAAGATGTTTAATGCAAGTTCGTGGGGTCTTGCATTCTATGAAATCCAGACACAGGAGTGTTGTTAAGTCGGGACAAGGTCGCCTGACCTTTGACATAACCCTTTGAAGCTCAAATGTCATGATTGACTCGAGGTGACACAATGCCAAACCTTTTCGACGAATTAACAATTAAGTCAATAACATTGCGCAACCGGATAGGTGTATCTCCCATGTGCCAATACAGCTCCGTAGAAGGGATGGCTAGTGACTGGCACATGGTTCATCTTGGTTCAAGAGCTGTTGGAGGAGCAGGCCTCATCATAGCTGAAGCTACTGCGGTGGAGCCTCGTGGCCGCATATCTCCCGGTTGCGGTGGACTTTGGTCTGATACACAAATAGAGCCGTTGTCCCGAATAACTGGCTTCATTAAGAATTATGGCGCTGTTCCGGGCATTCAGATAGCTCATGCGGGTCGCAAGGGTAGCGCAGCTCGTCCATGGGAAGGTGATCACCATCTGAAAGAAGACGAGGGCGGTTGGCAAACCATAGGACCGAGCGCTTTGGTTTTTGGCGATAAATTGTGGAAAGCGCCTCACGAATTGACCATAGGCGAAATCAAACAGGTTCAGGAAAATTTTGCCCAAGCTGCTTCCAGGGCAATCCAGGCTGGTTTCCAATGGTTGGAATTGCACGCTGCGCACGGATATCTTTGTCACAATTTCTACTCACCTCTCTCTAATCATCGCTCAGATAAATATGGTGGAAGTTTTGAAAACAGAACGAGATTTACTGTTGAAACTGTGAGGATGATCAGGGAAGTTTGGCCTGACAGCTTGCCGCTGGCTGTGCGCCTGTCCTGCACTGACTGGATAGAAGGTGGCTGGACTCTGGAAGAAACCGTTGAACTGGCAAAGATTCTGAAAGCGGAGGGTGTAGACTTGATTGACTGCAGTTCAGGTTTCAATTCCCCGGATCATAAAGTTTATCCTTTTGCTCCTGGCTGGCAAGTGAGCTTCTCAGAAGAAGTCCGGAAAAAAGCCAACATTCGCACTGCCGCTGTAGGGCTTATAACGGAACCGTCACAGGCCGATTCAATTATTGCGGAGGGGAAATCCGACATTGTCTTGATGGGCAGGGAAATGTTAAGGAATCCTTACTGGCCATACAGGGCGGCAAGAGAACTCGGCGCAGATCTCAGACTCTTGACCCCGTCCCCTTACAGGCACTGGATTTGATGGAGGCTGATATTTTGGGTAAAGTCGATGCAGACCGTGTTGAACTGGTCCTAAATAGCGATTTATCGTTGTTGAGAGTGGCAACTTCCTTTGTGGAGTCATCGTCCCTGGCATTCGGTCTTGGAGAAGATGAAACCCTCTCTCTAACACTGGCGGTCGAAGAAATTTTTGTTCAGATGTGCAAAAACATTCCTCAAGAGGATACCCTCCGCATAATAGTTAGCGGCAAAGGCTATCAGGTGGAATCGGAGTTTATCTTTTCATCTCATGAATTCGACTTGCGGGCATTTAACATGGTCTGCATGCCTGATCAGCCTGAAGTGGAGGAGTGCAGCGACGAAACAGGTATGATCATCGCATCTCGAATGGTCGATAGCTTCAGTCTCGATCAAGCAGGTTCCAAGCTAAAGTTAAAGCTGGTCAAAGAGAAATTTTACCCGGAGATAGACCACCTGCAATCGGTTGTTACTACTCCGACCGGTTCTTTGCATATCGATGAAGCGAGCGCGGAGCAGATCAAGGAGCTTATCCGTTTGGCCTCGGTTTATTACCCAAGGTTAAATCTTCCGGAATCGTTCAGGTATCCAGGAAAAGTGGTGGATATGGCCGCACGCGGTGATTACAGTACGGCGGTAGCCACGGATGCCGCCGGCGTGCTGGCTGCTGGATTGATATGGAGATGGGAATCGGATCAGCTAGTGACCTTCAGAGGCCCATTCATATTGCCAGGAGTGAAGGATCCGGACCTCTCAACAGGCTTGACTGATTTCATGCTCGAGCATTTGGCCCGAACAAAAGCCGTTGGAGTCATTTCCTTATGGCCTTCCGAGGACTTACCTGTGAGCCTGTTCGAAAAACTGGGATCGCAGTTCTTCTTTGAAGATGACCGTAAGATTGAAATTAAGGCTTATTTCAGACATCTGAACGAGGATAACGGAAAGGTGGTTTTCGTAAATTCATGCATCCTGGAATTTGTGAAAGATCGTTACCGGTCACTATTCCTTGCGCGTCAAGTCGAGCTTCTTGTAGACACCGGCGAATCCAAGGTCGCTAATTCTGTCATTTCGGCCAAGATACTCAGAATATCAAAAAGGGTAGTTTTGAGACCTGTGATTTTTGGTCTCGATGCCGCTAGAAACCTTAGGGCGCACGTGAGTCTGTTGCGATCTGAAGGCTTCAGAAACATTTTTTTTGAGATGGATCTAGGGTTCACAAATGCGGCCATGTTTGGGCCGGCGCTTCTGCAATGCTCTTTTGAACCGCGTTTCCTGATTCCGCTGGCAGGCAGAGGGGACACTGTCGTGTTTCAATACATACCAGGAGGACAGAATTGATTTCTTCCTGGAGACTGGAGCGCCTGCTTCCAGAATATGTGAAAAATTTTGAAGCATATACACCGAGTGTTCCTGATCCGGAACTAATGAAACTATACGGTTGTTCAAGGCTACATCGACTGAACAACAATGAAAATCCCCTTGGTCCGAGCTCCTCTGCGCAGAAGGCAATAAGCTCCTTCTCTCCGGGTTTGGCGTCCATCTACCCGAGTGGCGACAGCTACTACCTGCGTCAGAGGCTTGCTGAAAAGTTCAACAAACAAAGGGATCAGTTTCTGGTAGGCAATGGAGCTAATGAGGTCATAGGATTTGTCATAAAAGCATTTTGCGAGCAGGGCGATAACATAATTACGGCGGACAAGACATTTGCTGTCTATGAATGGGTGGCAAAATTTTCCGGATTTGAAGCCAGACTTGCTCCACTCAACAATTTTGGTTTTGACGAACAGAGGATGTTGGACCTGATCGACAGAAAAACCAAGATCATATTCCTGTGTAATCCAAATAACCCTACAGGAACATTCTGGAATATTGGCAGACTTAAAGCATTTCTGGATGCAGTTGGGAATGAAATTATAGTGGTTGTTGATGAGGCCTACGCAGAGTTTGTATCAGATGATACTTTTCCTAACGGCCTTGATCTGGTCGAGGATTACGACAATCTGGTGGTATTCCGGACATTCTCAAAAATGTACGGTCTGGCCGGTTTGCGTATAGGCTATCTTTGCGCTCAGGAGGCTATGGTAGATGCCATACGAAAGACCTGCGTGGTCTACTCCGTCAACTCTCTGGCGCAAATAGCTGCCCTGTCATCGCTGGATTCAGAGGATCACATTCAGAATACCAGGGCGCTTGTTGGTCAGGCCAAATCCTATCTAAGGGCTCAATTCGACAGACTATCTCTCAGTCATGTGTCAGGAGAGGGGAATTTCATGATGGTAAAATTGCCCATAAATGACACACTGGCATACCGAAAATTAATGTCCAGAGGTATCATGATCAGGACCATGTCCGGTTTCCGGTTTCCCGGTTATATTCGGGTAACTCTTTCACATATAAGTGTCATGGAAGAGCTTGTGGACGGGATGGAAAGAATACTGAAATAGGGGATGCTGGACCTTAAAGCTGCCAATATTAGAGGCCGGCTCAAAAACAGAATCATGAAAAACAATTCATTTGGATCAAAACTCAACGCAATGATAATAGGGCGCTCTGAACCGCGAATGGACGCTATGGAAAAAGTCCGGGGAAAGACGGTTTACGCCTCGGACTTCAAGAACCAGGAAGATGCTCTTCATGTCGGAGTCAAGAGGGCCGGGGTCAGGCATGCCCTGATAAAATCCATAGACGTGGAAAAGGCCAAAAAAGTTGATGGGGTCTTAGCAATCCTTACTCACGAAGACATTCCGGGCCACAAGACTCACGGAGTCGTAAGAAATGACAGACCTGTGCTGGTAATCGACCGGATCAGGTATGCAGGAGACCCTATAGCGCTTGTAATAGCTGTGAATGAGACAGCTCTTTCAGTAGCGCTGAATAAAATTACATTCGATCATGAGCTTCTTTCAGCAGTGACAGATCCGATTAAGGCGCTTGGTGAAAACGCAATCCTTGTTCATGAAGACAATCCGGATGGAAACGTATTGCTGAATGCTTCTCTTTCTTATGGAGACCCAGCAAAAGCGGAGAGAGAATGCAGCGTGTTGATTGAAGGAATGTTTGAGACCCCGGTTCAGGAGCACGCTTACCTCGAGACCGAAAGCGGTTGGGCCAAAGCTGGAGAAGATGGCAAACTGGTCATTTGCTGCTCGACTCAGACTCCGTTCCGTGATTGCTACGAGGTAGCGCAGATCCTCAGGATGGAGCCAACAGATATCCGAATTATTGCGCCGTACTGCGGAGGGGCCTTTGGTGGAAAGGACAGCCTCTCGGTTCAGGCCTTTCTGGGACTCGCAGCGCTCCACGCTGGTGGACGCACAGTCAAAATGCAATGGAGTCGAAAAGAATCTTTTAATGTCAGCACCAAGAGACATTCGGCAAAAATGACTTACCGTCTTGGTTGCAAGGCTGACGGAGAGTTACATTTCCTGGACGTGAACATAGTCATGGACACCGGTCCCTATGACTTTCTCGGTGGTGTTGTGCTGACTTTGGCGGTTGAACATTCAGGTGGTCCATACAGGATTCCAAATTCCAGAGTGAACGGATCGTTGGTCTATACAAATAATTGTCTTGCTGGGGCTTTCCGGGGATTTGGGGTTCCGCAGGTAACTGCCGCCATGGAACAGATGATGGACCGGCTTGCGGATAAGTTAGGTGTTTGCCCGCTTGAACTCAGACTAAAAAATGCTTTACGGCAGGGAGATTTGACATCTCTGGGCAAGAAGATGACCTGTTCCACCGGGATTGTAGAGTGTCTCGAAACAGTGGCCACAAATAATTTGTGGAAAAACCGGGAGAGATGGAAATCTGAGGCCGGACCGGGCAAGCTACGGGGATACGGACTCGCAGCCCTGATTCATGGTATGGGGTATGGACCGTTTGTCAAGGACTACGCTAACGCCAAACTCCAACTCACAGACTCCGGAAGGATAAGATTATATAGCGGAGTTGTTGACATGGGGCAGGGGAACGCCTCTACTTACGCTCAAATAGCGGGCCATATACTTAACCAGAGCGCTCAGGACATTGATCTTGTCCAGCCAGACACGTTCCAGACTTTACCCAGTTGTTCGTCATCAGCAAGCAGAACCACTTATACATTTGGCTCAGCTCTGATTGGGGCAAGTCACAAGCTGAAGGCTGCGTTGCTGAGGTACGCAAGAGTTCATTTTGGACCAGGATGCTCTGATGATCCCGAAATTGTACCCGGAGGTGTGATCGCTAGCGACGGGAGGACCATTACCCTGAAGCGGTTGTTCCATCTCATGAAGGACGAAGACAGAACGAGTGTTTACTACTTCGAGGCTCCGACGGCCCCGGAGGTTCTTTCCAGTGATGAAAACCTGAGGATGCAGGGTTTGCCTCATCAGATTTTTTCATTCGCTGCACACATGGTGTTCGTGGAGGTAGACGCTGCAACTGGATGCATTGAAATTTGCAGGTACTTGTCTGTGAGCGATTGTGGGGCTGTGCTAAACCCGCAGATCTACGAACAGCAAGTCCACGGATCTATTGCTCAGGGTATAGGATATGCCCTGATGGAGGACTATGCCGTTGATTCAAATGATGAATATCCGGACAGTTTTACCGACTACATCCTGCCAACTGCGTGTGACGTCCCAAATATGGAATGTGTCGCGCTTGGCACGTACGAGCCTACGGGACCGTTTGGACTTAAGGGTTTGGGTGAAATATGCGCCGCCGGTCCGTTGCCGGCTATCTCCAATGCGGTCAGCAACGCATGCGGGATAATAATAAACAGGTATCCGCTTACATCCGAACGTATCTATCGGGCAATGATCCAGAAACAGACTCATTGACCTTCCTTGATTATTACAGATCGAAGAGCTTTCATGGACAACAACAAGAAATTATTTTCAGCCGAATTTGTAGCCCTAAACATCATTGTTTTTCTGAACTATTGTAACATTGCATTATTCTTCTATTTTACGGAATATCTGGCTTCTATATCCATTCCCCCGGAATGGTTCGGTTTTCTGATAGCGGTTTTCTCATTGGTGATACTGTTTCTCAGGCCATTGATCAGCCCCTTTTCGAACCCCCAGAACAGCCGGAAATGGATAGTGATCAGCACAATTTTTGTAATGCTGTCGCTGGTCTCATACGGTTTGGCTGATGGCGTTGTTTCCATGACAATTGTCAGGGTTCTTCACGGTGTAGCATACGTGGTAATGACGGTTGCTGTAACCTCTCGGGTCGTGGTTTCAATTCCGCGCGAAAAGAGCACACTGGCTTTCAGTATCATTAGTGTCATTTCACTCGCTCCTTATGCCATTGTTCCGCCAGGCGTGGTCTGGGCTACTGATTTGTTGGGAAGTTTTCCGGGGGCCTTGGGACTGGGCGCTATCCTGATGGGGCTGACATTTCCATTATTACTGCTGGTTCCAGGTGATCCGTGTAACATAGAACAAATGTCGGGCTCCAGATTGAGTATGCAGGAGATGAAGAGGAACTTCAGCAACCTTTTTATGGTCATGGTTCTGATGATTGCAGTGGTCGTTTGGACAACCTACGCTCCGGTTTTCTTTTTCCTCAATAATTTTGGGGACTCGATAGGAATATCTAATCCTGGCATCTTTTTTACAATTTCAAGTGTGGCCGAGATAGGTGTGCGTCTAACGGTAGGTGGTCTGATGGATCGAGGAAACAAACCCCGGTTGCTTCTGATATCGGTTACATGGCTTGGAGCATGTTACATGGTCATGGGGTTTGTAAAAGAGGCTGGCCTTTTTTATTTGATGGGATTATTGATGGGATTGGGCTGGGGACTCGTAATGCCTTTGATCTCCAGCATGGTTTTTGATGTCTCCGAACCCAGATTCAGGGCTTTTAATACAAATATTACCTTTCAGATGTTTCAGATGGGGTTTTTCATAGGGCCCATCGCAGGCTCCCAGGTAATTCAGCATGGAGGATTTCCACAACTATTTTTTGCGGGGTCATTTATGCTTATTCTGAGCGCATTTTCAGCATATTTTGTTTTTAATAAGGGCCAGGCCGATCCAGGAAGGAATGATCCTTGACAGAAAAGATTAATTCTGAAATAGAAAGTAGCCTTTTCAGGCCGGAAGACGCTCCTGGCTACGTTGAATAGGGCCAATCCCTTTATAAGAACGGTAATTCTGTAAGGCTATTTAACAACTCTTCAGAAGTAATAGAGACAAGTTATAAGCGCACGAAGCTGAGCGTTGTGGACAGAACAAAAGAGGGTTGCGTGGTGGAGGTGAAAATCTTTACAGATCTGACCCTTTTTCAGGTCTGAATGAGGCTGGAGCTGGACTGGTTTCAGGGAACTACCAAGAACAGGGTATTAACAACAGGCTTCTGAGAGAATGTTACTAAAAAATTATCCCTTCAATGCCCAACAATGGAGAAGCCATCGGGGAATCTGTCTCCAATCACAGAATCGTGCAGAATCCTGCATTCAGATTTTGATCATCTTGAACATCCCCTTGAGGTTACTTTGATGCCTGCAGAAGCTTCTGACAAGTTAAAGAACTTTCCGGGAAGGGTTTAAGCATGAACCCGGCAACCAACAAGGGGCCAGATCAAAACCTTTTGCTCTATTCAGAATTTAACAGATGGGTTACTTTATTTTAAACATGATTCCGGCAAAAGCCCGGATGGTAATTCTGGAGGTATAGTTGGAAATAAATTTTTCTGGTGATGGTGATACCCTGATAGTCAGCATTAGAGGAAAAGTTGACACAATTGCTGCTGGTGAATTTCAGAAGAAACTGGAGGATGCGCTAGGTCCAGGTGTGAACAGGATCGTTCTTGACATGCATGACATGGCGTACATTAGCAGCGCCGGTCTGCGATCTGTCCTCGTTTTGTGCAAAAAGGCGCAGTCGAATGACGTAGGCCTGGTATGCTGCGGGCTTAACAACATGGTTCAGAAAATATTCACGGTAAGTGGTTTCTCTCAGTTGATAAAAGTCGTGGAAACTCTCGACGACGCCAGGGGCTGAGACCCATCGCAAATTCGAAGGACACATTCCATGCTGCAGACGGAGTCACGAATCGAAAACCTACCAACAGTCAAGGATTGGGCTGAGGAATGCTGGCTAAACTCAGGTTTTCCGACAGATAGAATTGACATGATGCTTCTCTGTATAGAGGAGGCTTTTGCAAATGTGTGTCTGCATGGATACAAAAATAGCCGGGGGCTGATCAGACTAGAATGTTCGATGGATAAAAATGGATCCTTGATCTTCAAAATCATAGATTGGGCAGCCCCTTTTGATGTGACCCAGGTTGCGCCGCCTGATACTGGAATCGCTTTGAGAGATAGAAAAATCGGGGGCCTAGGGGTCATGATGGTCAGAGAGATGGCCGACGAAGTTCATTGGAATCTTGAGAACAACGCGAATGTGCTGAGTCTGAAGTTCAATCTTACGAACACTGTTACTAAAGAGAGAGGCAATGTTTCAAAAAAAGAGTGACGTTGGTTCGTCCAAGCAGTTCAGATTTGGAATTACTGCCAAGCTTGCGCTTTGGACCCTTTTCGGCGCATCACTGGTGTTAGCGTTCACTCTTCAATATAGTGAATATTTTTCCTCCCGCATCATTCTTGGTCTGGTCGAGAAGGGCGCAACCAACATAGTAAAATCCGCTGCGTTACAATTTGATGACCGACTTCAATCCGTGGTCAGATCAACTGAGAATCTGGCCTATGCGATCGAATTCGGGAAGTGGAACGAGGTATCCCTTCTTGATCTTCTGGAGACAGTTGTAAAGGAAAACAACGACATTTATGGAGCTACAATAGCCTTTGAGCCCAATTCGTTCAATTCCGATATAAAGGCTTTTGCTCCATATTACTACAAGACTGAGACGGGAATGAAACTAGTCCAGTTGGGAAATCCCGAATACGACTATTTCAACAAGGATTGGTATAGAATTCCCAAAAAGTCAAAGAAGACGCATTGGAGTGAAGCCTATTTTGATGATGGCGGCGGGAACATTCAGATGGTTACTTACTCCAGGCCCATGATTCAGAGAAAATCACCATCGGAGTCATCCCACATAAAAGGAATAGTAACAGCGGATTTGTCATTGGAGCGTCTAAGTCAGGATATCTCCGCTTTGCTAAAAAATTCGTCCAGCCATGCGTTCATGGTTTCTAGCGAAGGTTATTTCCTGGCAAGTCCTGATTCCTCATTGTTGTTCAAACAGTCTTTAGGAGGATTGGCAACCAGTAAAAAAAGCAGACTTCTCGAAGATCTGGCCTCACAAATGAATTCCGGTCAGTCCGGTTTCGTGGATGTGGGGTCTGATCTATCCGGCTCCGATTCCTACTGCGCTTTCTTTACAATCCCCACGACAGGATGGAAAATGGCGGCCTTGTTCGCAAAGTCCGACCTGTTCAAGGCATCAAGGGATCTACACCAGAAATTGATAATCATGGCTGTGGTTGGAGTCGGTCTACTGATGGGTGTGAGTTACCTGATAGCCCTGTCGTTCACCAAACCTGTAAAACGTCTTGTGGAGGCGACTCAGCACATAGGATCCGGAGACCTCGACTTCAAAGCGCCTGGAACTGACCGTCGAGATGAACTTGGGGCTCTCGCTCAATCGTTTGAGGTCATGCAGAATTCACTCAAAGACTACATTGAGAAACTGACAAAAGCGACCGCGGAAAAAGAGCGAATCGAAAGTGAGCTGGCCATAGCAGCTAACATCCAGAGAAGCATGCTTCCGGCAATTTCGCCGACTATCGGAGAAAGACTCGATCTGGATGTTTGCGCCTTAATGCAGCCAGCGCGGGAAGTCGGTGGAGATTTTTACGATTTCTATTTTCTGGATCAGGACAATGTTTGTATAGCGATAGGCGATGTCTCAGGAAAAGGAGTTCCAGCTGCGCTGTTCATGTCTGTCACAAAATATCTGGTCGAAGCTACCGTCACTTCGGAAAATCAGCTGGACAAGGCCCTGAAACAGGTTAACAGTCTTTTGCTGAAGAACAACGAAGCATGCATGTTTGTGACCATATTTCTGGCTATTTTGAACCTAAGGACCGGATCAATGACCTATGCCAACTGCGGTCACAATCCTCCACTTCTAATTGTTCCAGATTCCGTGGTAACTCCAATTGGTGAGGCCACAGGTCCAATACTTGGTGTCTTGGATGATCCCCAGGTTTGGACAGAAACATGTTTTATTGAGCCAAATGCCATCATACTAACCTTCACTGATGGTGTGACAGAGGCCTTCAACTCGCAAGAAGAACTTTTCGGAGACGCCAGGCTACTGGAAGCGGCGTCTTCGACCTGTGAATGTTCTGTGAGCAGTGTAGTAAACAAAGTGATGACGAGTTTGAAATCATTCTGTGGGGACTGTCCGCAAACGGATGACATCACCATGTTGGCTCTGAAATACAGGCCAAAACAAAAATGTTAGCTACAAGTGGAAAGCTTGATCTCAGTAAATGCCTGTCCTGAAAGAACAAACCAGGTTTAAAGACCTTTTATCCGGTAGTTGAGCTCCCCGTCAGAGGATTCGTGATCCAGATCGATTTCGGCAATGCCGTTTCTCACCAGTTCCTGCAGAATGGACTCTGCTTTCTGGGGAGAAACGTCCAATTCCAGGGCCAGTCTCGCTGTATTTAGCACATTTCCATACTTGTGAGCTGCTATAAGAGCCTCGGTAGATTCTTTCAATCTTGGTTTCCATGAGGATAGCGCCAGTCCGGATATCAGCAGACCTAACCCCAGCGAAGCCGAATACAGACCGGTTGTGGAAAACATGGAGACGGCGCAGGAGCCAAGCAGAGTCAATGATCCGAGAAGGCTCAATCCCCTACCAGCCCATTTCCTGCGAGACGAAATTCGCTCGCGTTGTCTCAGATACTGCTCTACTGTAAAAGAGACCCCAACTGAACGAGATGGTTCGTCAATATTTAATACCCGTGTTTTGGCTTTGTCCCAATATTCCTGAAAAGTTTGCGTAGCAATGTCTTTGCGTTTGAACGACGGATGATTAATTTTTTCTTTCATTGGATCCTCGATGTTTGTTTCCCGCACAGTCCATTTAGGGTGAAGCTAGAGAGTCTGCCCTTTTATGCTATAATCAAGGGGTTTCTAAATGATCAATATTAGCAGACTCAACAACGGTTACAAAACCTTGAGCGCAAAAATTCCTGAAAGGAGTCATCATGGCTAACAATGAGAAAGAATTGGTGGTTTACGGAGCAAAATGGTGCCCCGACGCCAAGAGAACCCGAAAATTTCTCGATACGCACGCGATCAGGTATGTCTGGTTTGACGTCGATGAGAAACCTGAGAATAAGGAGTTCGTAATCAAAACCAATGGGCGCTTTGTTATTCCCACTCTGATCTTTGATGATGGAACAGTCATGACAGAACCGAGCGATGAAGATTTGGCCTCAAAATTGGGGATATGAAAAACCAGGACTCACATGGCGCCCCTGATTTTTCAGCATTGAAAAACACGCTCTCCTGACCTGATTCCGTGAATATTATTTTCCATCCAGGAAGCGCCAGGGCAGGAGAGTGGCATATCAGCTAGGCCGATTTCTCGGAAGTTCCAAGTAAAAGATATTCCTGAATCAGTTCATTTATGTCACCGTTTAACACGGCAGTCACATTGCCAATCTCGCAGTTTGTGCGATGGTCTTTCACCATCTGATACGGCTGCAATACATAAGACCTGATTTGTGATCCCCAGGCTATGTCCTTTTTGTCCTTATGTAAATTATCTTTTTCCTCTTTCTTCCTCTCAAGTTCAAGATCATATAATCTGGAGCGGAGAATCTTCATTGCCATTGCCTTGTTCTTGTGCTGAGAGCGTTCATTCTGACACTGAACAACAATACCCGTTGGCAAATGGGTTATTCTGACGGCCGAGTCAGTCTTGTTGACGTGCTGTCCGCCTGCTCCCGATGCGCGATACGTGTCAATTTTAAGGTCAGCTTCATTAATTTGAATATCTACATCTTCGTCTGCGGTCGGATAAACAAAAACTGCGGCAAAAGAGGTGTGTCTCCTGGCGTTTGCATCAAAGGGAGAAATCCTGACTAGTCTGTGAATTCCGATCTCGGCTTTCATACGTCCATAAGCGTAATCGCCCTCGATCGAAAATGTCACAGATTTCAAACCTGCCTCTTCTCCGGGGAGAGTGTCGAGTATATCAGCTCTGTATCCTTCCAGCTCAGACCACCTTAGATACATTCTAAGAAGGATTTCTGTCCAATCCTGAGCCTCGGTCCCACCAGCTCCGGCATGAATCTCGACGATGGCGTCTCCGGGGTCTTCTGTACGAGTGAACAGCCTCTTGATTTCCATGTCGCGCAGGTGATTTTCGACCGTAGACAATTTGTCTACAACCTCGTTCAAAGTGGAATCATCATTTTCTTCCTGCGCTAAATCAAAAAGAACGGCCAGATCTTCAATTTCAGATGTGAGTCCCTTAAAGCTGTTGATCAAACTGCCAAGCTGTTTCTGCTCTTTGAGAACGCCTTTCGCGGCATCAGGATTGTTCCAGAATTCTGAGTTTTCCTGTACTTTTTGTAGATCATCCAGTCTGGCTACCTTGCTATCGAGGTCAAAGATAACCTCTTAATTTGTCTGCTCTATCTCTCAATTGTGCGAGTCTTTCCTGAACTTCGAACATTTCTCTATTCCTCCGTAAAACTTTGAGAGCCGGCATAAGCGCGACCCTCCAGGTATTTGTTGAAATCACTGAAGCCTTCAATATCCGTCTTTTCGAGGGCCTCTTCCATGATTTTTAGTTTTGAATCCAGGTTGTCAATGAAATGAACCAATATCGCTTCGCGTGTCAACGGCTTGACGAGCGCGCCAAATTCAAGTTCTCCGTGATGCGACAGCAATATGTGTTCTAACTCGGGCAACCATGGAGCCTTCGTCAAGTTTAGTTCAATGGCCGCATTCCTCAACATGTCGATTCCGAGTATTACGTGACCCTTGAGTCGTCCCTCAACCGTACGTCCTTTAGTCTGTGGATTGATCTCGTGTAATTTTCCTATGTCATGCAGAAGTGCCCCTGAAATTGCGAGACCAGCATTAATATCCGGAATCAAACCAATCATGGCCTGAACTTTGGTCATGACAGTATAAGTGTGTTCAATCAAGCCACCAACATAGGCGTGATGAATTCTTTTGGCTGCAGGAAAGCTCTTGAATTCCGCACACTCTCCAACAAGAATGTGTCTGACTAATTGTGACAACCCAGGAGGATCTAAAAGTTCCACAGTTTGAAGTATTTCCTCAAAGAGTTTGTCAGTGTCGAAAGAAGTTTTTCTAATGAGGCAACTGATGTCCGCAATCTCTGACATTTCTGCCTTTCTTATTCTCTCGATGTTCAGCTGAAGCCGGTCTCCGAATAGCTGGGTCGATCCCTTTATTTTTACAAAATCTCCGGATTCAAAATCCAGTTTAGACATTCTCATGACATTCGACCACAGCTTGCCTAAAATAGAACCACTCATGTCACTAAGAACAAGATTCATGAAATCCTGTCCCGTCCTGGTCAGGCGATTTTCTCTGGAATTGAGCTGAAAGAACTGGGTGATCTCTGAGCCGGGAGCCAGGTCCTTTATCAATATGTGTTTTTGCGCAGTCTCAGATGTGTCCATTTGTCAAACTCCCAGTAAAAGTTTAGTCCATGTTGACGAGCATGACAACTCCTATAGGTCTATTATCAGACCAAGGAAAAATGCTTGAACTCTGTGGGGTAGAGCCATGATTTCCCGTTATCAGGCATTTGGAGGGCTTTAAAAAGGATGTGATTAATAGCGGACAGGACGAGACCTGATAGGCGCTAGAACAGACTCATCAACTCTCCGGTCCATGGTATCAAGGCATTTCTCCATGAGTTCCTGAACATCAATCTTCTTGCCTCCATGCAGTATGGAGTAAATTTCTCCAAGAATTAGAGGATGAAAACCACGTTGAGCCGCAATTCTCTGCGCAAAACGGCTGGCCTCAAACCCCTCTACGGCAATTTTTTTCTTTCTGTACTGCTCCATGAGCGCCTTTGCAGGTCGCGTCTTTCCCTGCTTTTCGTCTATCTGGGCCAGATCTCGTCCAAAACTCGCCGAACGTCCCCCCTTGCATGTTGCCAGAAGATCAGCCATCCAGACTTGGGATTCAGCGTCAAATGTCTCAGGAGATGCGCCTAAAAGAGAGCCAAAATCGCGGATCTCGGATGTGACGAGTGTAGCGTAAGTAGCCAGAAAATTCTCCGGAGCCAGTTTTGATCCTTCCAGGATTCCGTAACCGATAGCGTATACGTTTTTGAGAGCAGCCGCCAGGGTCGTTCCTATTACATCCCTTGAATGGACAAGCCTGAACAGGTTGGTGTCAATCAGTGGTTTCATGCGCTCGAAGGTCTCATAACTCTCACAAGCTACCTGTGTTACGCCAGCCCCTCCGTAAACAATTTCATGGGCCAGATTTGCGCCTGATAAAGCCGAAACCCGCATCCTTTTGCCTAGACGCTCCAGTTCCTCTCGAACCGTCTGACACGGCAGGAGACCGGTTTCCGGTATAAAACCCTTGGTAGCTATTACTAAATCACTGCCATCCGGAGCAAGTTCCACAACCTTCGTCATTGTCGAATAAAAGTATTTGCTTGGCGTTACAATGAGAATCAGCGACGTGTCCCCGACTGCGGCAATTAAATCGGCTTCCGGTCTGACTGATCTGGGAAGTGTTATGTCTTTGAACAGAAAGGGATGCTTGCCCTCTACTGTCAGCTTTTCGATAATCTCCTCCCTTGAATCATACAGAATCAGGGAATGTTCAGACAACTCTTCTTTTTTAAGCAGGTTCATACCTATCAAAAGAGCTATTGTATAACCCCAGGCTCCTGCGTTAATGACAGTAAGCGTGTTGCGACCCCGAAGCGGATATATTCGCCTGTCAGCGTGATATGCGTAGAAACTCAACAGAGATTCATTCTTGGGAGAATATGTCCTGTGAATGACAGAGCTTGAAATCGCCCCCCTTCTGGACAAAGTCCGGAGCCCCATGTTAACTGCCTGAGGAACATCTGACACAATTAATGGGTGGAATGGAGCTGATTTTCTGTATCGTGTACGAAAGAACGTTGATGTATTTTCAATCTCCTGCCTGAAACGGTCTCTCAACGCTTTCAGGTCTGTCTTATCGTGACCATGGAGGGATTTGGCCACGAGATGAGACGGCTGAATCAACTTGTTTTTGGCAATTTCCTCTATAGCCCTGTGAGATATTCGCTGAAGTGATAAGCGGTTATCATGAGCCAGTTCGAACGGGTCTCCAAAACCTACCGACACGTCTCCAAATACGCCATCAATTTTGGAAAGAGTCTTTTCAGCGGATCGAAGACCTAAAACAAAAGGGGCTACTCTAAGGCGATTGCCCGGAAACATCGACAGCACAGGAAAAAACCAGGGAGCAGTCAAGTAACTGTCATCCGGAATTATGGAATAGGATATTGATACAGGGATCACCAGAGCTTTGCCGGTGGCTTTTACTCCTGATAAAACAGCATGCGGAACATAAGGCTCGCGAAGTATGCCATCTCTGGAGCGGACCGTATATCTGCTCGTTCGTGCAAACAGAACCTGAGGTTCATTTATCTCCGCCAACGCAGCGCTAAACCATGAATAGGCTCTATGACCAAGAGGTGTCAGTGTTTTCTTTACCTTTAACGCTCTGAACCCTTTTAGCCATCTAGCCGCCCAACCACCAGTGACGCTCCCTGTGACATGAGTTATCGGGGCCGGTAATCCCAGACGATGCGATACGTTAGATGCATGGATGTAGTCGAAATAGGATGAATGATTGACGAAGAAAAAGCGTGGTCCCTGAAATTCCTGGATCTTCCTGCTGATCTCATCTGATGGGGCTTTGGAGATGTCCCTGAAAAGCCTGCTGGTCAAATAGGCCATGAGACAGGCAGTACGCCTGAAATCAGCGACATCATAATCTACCGAGAGTTCACTCAGGGCGCCTTCCAAATCAAATCGGTCACTTCTGGGTTCATGGGTCTCCGCAAGAACGAGGGCACGCGACCTGATGGAATTGTCATCAAGTCTCAAACATTCTGGCTGGCGCCAGGCTCGGGAAAAATTTTGATACCCCTCGTGACGAGAGAATAATTTGAATAGAGGGTTAAGGTTCATGGAGTGAACAACCTCACGAGGGGTGTTTGAAAAACGCTGTTAATTGACTAAACCTGTAGCGGGCCTTTCTATCTCTCTTGCCGGGCCACGAGGTCCAGTTGGTCTTGCAGGAGACGTCTGTTGTGGTCCCGGACCAGTTTCCTGTTCCTGGCGGAATACTGAATTCGGGGCGGACTGAGACTGTGGCTGCTGAGCCCTTGGCTGAGCCTGTGGAGCAGGAGTCTGAACGGTGGCCGGCGCAGAAGGAGTCTGAGGTTTAGCTTGAGCGGCCGAAGCGTCAGCCGTGAAACGCATCGACAGCAACACTTCATTGAAAATCTGATGGAATTTTTCCATTTGGGATGACGGGGCTATGCATGATACGCGGACTAGTGTCTGGTCATTTTTGTAATATACGATGACTATGTCCAGCCATGCTTTCAGATTAACTTCGTAAGTTCTAATGAAGAAATAGTACGAGCCAGGCGATTCACTCTTGAACTCACCTTCATCTATTATTTTGACTTCCTGTTTTTCCTTCTGAAGATCGGCGATACCCTTACGAAAATCGTTCAGATAGGCGCTCATTGGGTCCTTGACCGGCTGATGAGCGGCCACATTTATCCTTGGCCTCACATTGTCGCTCAGGTCTGGAGCCGTAAAAACGACGTAATAGCTACCCTTGGGTTGGTCATTCTTGAACCAGCTTCCCGGATATTTCATCGAAAATGAAAATTCATCGCTATTGAAGACCTTAAAGTCCTGAGCCATCGACATTGATGGAGAAAGTGCCATTATAGCGGCTATAAACAAAAAGACTCTGGCCAAGCGCCCAATTGACGGGTAATTCATGAAATGTCTCCTTTCGCCAAGGGACTAAAGACAAAAATAGAGTTTAGCAATAAATCACTAATAACGTCAAGATATTCTGCCTGCAACTTTGAACAGACGTGAATTTGTCGCCCGTCCAAAAGAAGATTTGTATTACTAGAACCCCAAAAAAATCAATAACAGAATCGCGGTTCAAAAACAAACTGATAATTAATCAGTCTCCATGTCAAGACCGTGGAGCGCGTAAGTTGTCTTCGGCAGACCATACTCATTAACTGCTTTGCCTACGTATTATTGATACCTGTTACCTCTCCACATGACTCCACTCCCGCTGTAGATTCTGGTCAACACGTTGAATGCGATCCAGGCCCCTAAAAATATGCCCAGAGGCGAATATACCCCGTAGCCCGGCCGACCATTGTATTTTTGCAAAAAAACCGAAGAAGATACAATGACTCCAAGAACTATTGCGCCAAAAGCCATCATCAGGTAACTGTTGAGACGATCATGTCCTATTAAAAAAAAGTCGCAGGCGTAAAATACGAACAGGAAAGAGACAACAGTAAGAGACGAATAGTTGAGAAGCAGAGTTAAGGATTTCCGAGCGCTTTTGTTCAGTCCGCCGTAAAAAGTTCTGACCCAGAAACCGATCATTCCATCCAACGAAGAGAAAGGCATGGTTCTTAACTGGTCTCCCGCCAACATCACCACGACCCGCATTCCTGAGAGCTTGGCGGCCTTGCTAATGGCAATGTCCTCGGTGACTTCTGATTTATAATTCCCCCATCCACCCAAGGTCTTGTATGAATCTCTTGAAACCATGATGAAACAGCCTGAAGCAATGGCTGAGTCCTGACATCCGGGATCATTTACCTCACTCATCGGATAAAAATACGATATGCCCAAGGCCATGTGAGGATAGAGGGCTTTTTCTATGAATCCGGCGTCTTTAAAACTAGGTATGAGACTGAGCAAATCGATTTTCTCAGAGCAGAAAGCGCAGACCGCCGTTTGCAGAAGTTCCCTGCCGAAAAATGCGTCAGCGTCCGAGAAAAGGAATATATCGCCCTCGGCTAAGTTTACTCCGTGGCTCAAAGCATGAGTCTTTCCCGTCCAACCCTTCTGGAGTTCGTTGATTCTCATAGTCTTCACTCTTGGGTCAGATCTGGCGATAGCGTTCATCAGTTCGAAGGTGTTGTCTTGACTGCGGTCATCTATCAGTATCAGCTCAATGTTTGAATACGATGAAGCCAGAATGGAACGGGCCACCGCCTCTATTGTGGCAGACTCGTCCTTGGCTGGAATTATTATGCTGACCTTGGGATTATGTCTGGGAACTGTTCGCGATGACACTGGCTTCAGCGTCAAGTCATTTCTCAGTTCCCTGAGAAGCTTTGGTATCAGGGTCGACAATCTGTATAAGACCAGAGAAATGAATGAAAAAGCTATTCCATCAGTTAACGAAACCAATTTGAGCACCCGCAAGTAGAATCCGTCAAATTCATGACCCAAAGGATGTAAGACCCCGTCTTGTGGAGATCTACCATCACAAAAACCAGGTCAACTGTTGACTCTAAAACAAATGACTCTATTTTCCAATTTTAAATGCACTGACCCTGAAGAAGGAAATCAGACCATGCGACGAAAAAAGGGAGGATGAGTGTTGCCGGCCTTACTGATCAAAACAGTTAGTTCGTTGAAGTCAATTGAGTCTTGCTGAAAAGAGTCTCAGCCATATGCAAATCTTTGCGCGCTTCCTGCCGCCTGCCGACTTTTTCAAACAGAGAAGCTCGTGTCCTGTAAGACTCGGCATTTTTGGGATCGAGCCGTATAGCTGCAGCTAGGTAGGCCATAGCTTCGTGATTCCTGTCCTGCTCCATCAAACTTTTGGCCAGGGACATGTGTTCATTTACGTTTGTCGGATCGGTATCATGGACATAAAACTTTTCCGGCGAAAAGGAACTCTCAAAGCTTGAATTGGATGCTGTGACAGCAAAATTATAAAATTTGCCGGTATCCAGACTCTTGAGCAATACGGCAGTCTCTTTGGTCTCAAACATCCTGCGGAATTCGCCCTTTTCAGAACCCCAGAAAAGAGTGTAGGACGAAGCGCCCAAGGATGGATTCCATTTGGCTATAAGGCCATCATCAGTCTGTTCTATAATTAAATCGGCCGGCGCAGCAGGAATTTTCAATTCCGCGCTTTTGCGATCTGACTTTCCAACCCCCACCGATAAAGCCAAAACAACCACCACGAGTAAAAATATTCCACAACGCTTCAGAGAAACAGCCTGGAGCCCCGACAAAATCTTTTGACGCAGATCCTCCCGCTTGATAAACCCTTTCATGCCAGCGAGAAGAACCTCGTATCGTGAAGACTCTCCATGCATCAATACAGTCCACCCTTTAAATTATCATTCGCATCAATTCGGTAATCAAACCCTGACTAAAGCCCCAATAACTTATCATCAAAATAAAATTAGTTCAATTTAGAAAATGCGCAAGACCCACCAGCCCCGATCAATTCAGAACCCCCTAATTATATTGGCATGAGGATCCAAGAAATTTTTGATAATGAACGCCGGTTGTGCTATATAGCGATCTGTTTTTAAAAATGTATGTTATTTTAGGATGTTGAAGTCTTAATATGAACAGGAGGTTGTAATATTGAAAAAACATATCATTTTGTCACTTGTTTTTGTAGTGACGTTGGCGACATATCTGTGCGCATCCGCGCCGACCGGACCAGTGTCAACTCCAGATAACCAGGTCCTGGCTAAGATTGGGGAGAAGACTGTAACGGAAGCGGACCTTAAAGAAATGTCCAACGCCGTGCCGGACAAGTTCAAGTTTTATTACCAGACTCCTGAGGGACGAAGACAAACCCTTGAATACATTGTAAATGTTTACGCTTTAGCGGCTGAAGCTGAAAAACAGGGGGTTGACAAAAGACCCGATGTCCAGAAACTTTTAAACTTTACCAGAAATGATCTTCTGGCGAGGTTCTATCTGGAGGGTTTGACAAAGGATCTCCCAACTCCTACAGATGCAGAGGCCAAAGCTTTTTACGAGGGGAACAAAGCCGAATTTGTGACACCGGAGAGTATTCATCTAAGCCACATTCTTGTTGAGTCCGAAAAAGACGCCAAAGATGTTCTTGCCCGACTCAAGAAAGGCGAAAAATTTGGAGATATCGCGAGTCAAGTCTCTGTATGTCCCAGCAAGGATGTGAAGGGAGATCTTGACTGGATGCCGCGTGGCAGTTTGGCTCCAGAGATCGAAGACGTCGCTTTCACCTTGAAAAACGATCAAATCCAGGGTCCCGTGAAGACAAAATTCGGATACCACGTCTTGCTAATGCATGACAAAAGACCGGCGCGCGAGAATTCCTATGATCAGGTAAAAGACATGATCATGGAACAGTTGAAATTTCTGAAGCAGCAGGAGCAGTATGAAAAAATAGCAGAAGCTTTGCGAAAGAAATATAATGTTCAGATTCTTTTACCGGCTGGGCCGGTCAACCCTTCGGCTCCGCGTTAAAACCCGTCTGGCGCCTCTGACTGGTGAAGGGGCGCCTCACAATTCCCAATCATTCCTCTAAGGGTTCGAACATGTCCTCAGCCTCCTCAACGAATTCGGACATGTCTCCGACCTGCTCATTTATCCTGTCAAGCGCTTCTTCCGCTGTCCTGGTATGAAGACTTTCCGAGCGTATCATCAGCGACACCAGCTCCGAGAAATACATTTCATCCACCAGATGAATCTTCGTCAAAATGTCCAGGGCTTCTTCGTCTGTAAGATCCAGGTCATCAGGCTTGAGTTCTCCACGGTCGAGTTTTACCATAAAGTCAGCCGGAAATGCTGCATCTTCGGGATCGACACTGTCCGTAACGACCTGAGGTTTAGGTTTGACAATCTTATCCTGAAATGCGAGAGCCACGAGTTTTATGTCTATTTTATCCAGTAGTCTGGCAAATGTTTCGTCATCCTCTTCCAGAAAGCTGACCATCCAGTGGTAGGCTGTCTGGGGGTCTGTAACGCCTGAGGTAGAAAACAGTTCTGAGTCGAGGTCGAGTATTGATTGAACTCTGTTTGGATCGACCAGGCTCAGGACGCCAATGTGGGTGGAACTCTGGGACTTCATGATCCTGAACAGAGCCCTGTCTCCAATTCCATCGACAATATTCTTGCCCAAGCTGTCATCAAGCAGGAATATTATCTCCTGAGCCTTTTTAGGATCTGTGTAGGCCTGATGTGAAACCAGCGATACCTGTTCTTCAGGGCTCAATGACGCCATGATTTCAGCTGCCTGACGTTTGTCTGTCACAATTAGTTCCGTAACCCGTTTAGCGGTCTCTGAGACCGGAGCGAGTATACTGTCACTCCTCATGTTGTTCAATGGTCCTCCTCACCGGTCCAATGCGGGTTCTCCACCGCTCTGACCATTTCATACGCCGTTTCATCTCCATCAAAATCCTCGGCCAGCCACCCTTCAGAAGGAGGCCTGTAAGATTCCCCTACGTTTAAGATGATCCGCTTCCTTTCACGTGTTAGTGTGATCAGTGTAAGCGCCTTGGCGAGTTCAGTCCTTATTTGCTCATCCTCTGAATCCCTGAATGCAAATACTATCTCCCTGAGTTTTCCGGAGTGATTCTTGTCCAACTGAATTCCTTTTACGCCTAGAAGTTCTTTAAGATCGGCAATTGAGTCATCTTTCACGGAGGTAAAAACCTTATCCATGAATTCCCTGGATAATTTGACCAGTCGCCTCATGCAGAAAGCCAGGGTGACCGCGTCCATGACTGTGGGATTTTTGGCTATCAAATCGAGATACAGCTCTTCCGAGCCTGAATTCTCATCGCAAAACTCCTCGAAAGTCCTGTAGTCGGCGCTCATTTCGGGGTTGATGACAATCTGATCATCAATGGACATCTCTCACCTCCATGGATAACCCATTCATTCTAAATCGATCACTGAAATGTTGCAACATTGTCTTGCATCGTGGCATCTATTACAAACGTCCTGGAAACGGCTATACTGTAATTGTCGTGACCAATACGATCATGTCAGTTCATTTGCATTTCTTTCGGACAATTTTGTCCATTAGGGTCAACGAGGTGGTTACATGTTTACTGCAGGCACAGACTGTGGGGCCAAAAATACCAGAACAGCGATTGTCAATGACGGCCATGTTATTGCCAAAAGTTGTGTCTTGACAGGTTTCGATCTGATTGAGGCCATAGATTCGTCTTTTAAAATGGCTTTGTCGGAGGCAGGTCTGCGACGGGATCAGATAACGGCGTTAGGCCTTACCGGTTCTGGTTCTGCAGCTTTATCAGGGCCTTACACGAAGGTCAATGATGTAAGGGCCATGGCGGCTGCATCCAACCATCTGGTTCCATCTGGCAGAACTGTCATTGATGTAGGGGCCGAGGAGGGCAGGGTGGCCAGACTCAATAAAACTGGAGCTGTCCTCGATTTTGCCATCAATGAGAAGTGCGCTGCAGGTGGAGGTATCTTCATCGAGAGCATGGCTCGCGCCTTGGATACATCATTGGAAGAGATAGGTTATCTGGCCTTAGAGTCCAGAGCCTCTATCCCAATGAATGCCCAATGCGCCATTTTTGCGGAATCAGAAGTCATAAGTCTGATTCACTCCAACGTCAGTAAGTCAGACATCGCACGGGCCATTCACGATGCCATGGCTTCAAGAATAGCCTCAATGATCCGACGAGTCGGATGCGAGCCGGAAATAGTGATGTTAGGTGGCGTAGCTCACAATCCAGGTCTTGTGACGGCTCTCCAAAGAGAGCTGGGAGTGGAACGAATTATTGTGCCTGACTACCCGGAATATGCGTCGGCCATCGGGGCTGCTCTGGTTTCTGCTTATGAAAGCAGGATCTGAAACTTTTTCAGGTATTTTATAGAGTTTGAGACTGACTAAAGGGCTTTTCATGAAGAGATGTCCTGGAAGGACGGTTTGAAGGCATGACAGGAAAACAAAAGACAGAGCACTGGCGATGGGAGGAGACAAATCTTTTAAACCCTGATCTGGACTGGAAAGAGTCTGAATTTATCACACTCGGCATTGATGTTGGGTCCGTGTCTTCCCAGGCTGTCATAATGTGCGACGGAAAATTCTATGCCGGCGCAAGCATGCGCACGGGATCTGACAGTTCCGATAGCGCGCGAAACGTCTTGAAGTTTGCTCTGCGCGACTCTACCCTCAAACAGACCGACATACATTACTGCATAGGAACCGGTTATGGCCGCGTGAATGTTCCTATGGCCAATCGATGCGTGACTGAAATCGCGTGCCACGCCAAAGGCGCAAACTTCATGTACGGGCCAGACGTCAGGACAGTGCTGGATGTCGGAGGCCAGGATATCAAGGTTATGCGATGCGATGGCAACGGAAAGGTCATGAACTTTATCATGAATGACAAATGCGCTGCAGGAACTGGAAGGGGAATGGAGGTCATTTCGGATCTGCTTTCCGTTCCAATTGGCGAAGTCGGAGATCGATCATTTGACATCGGGTCAGAGCCTCCGCCGGTCTCTAGCGCGTGTGTTGTATATGCAAAGTCAGAAGCCACAGCCCTGCTGAGAAAAGGCCTCACCAAGAACGAGGCTCTTGCGGCGTACTGCGCAGCCATGGCGGACAGAATAGCCTCTTTGATGCAGAGAATAGGCCCCGAGCCTGAATTAGCTATAACTGGAGGACTGGCAAAGAACCGAGGCGTTGTTGAGAGACTCAAAACAAGGTTGGGAATTGAACCTGTGAAAACACATTGGGACACCCAACTGGCTGGAGCAGTTGGAGCCGCACTTTTTGCGCACACACTTTGCGTAAAATCAAAGACCGGTTAAGGCGCCTGGATCTGCGGCAAATTGTTTTCGTGGGGGCGAAAGACTTGCTGGCTATCTTGATCTTACATCCAGCCCCAAAAGTCTTGTTTGCGCTTGTCGATTAAGGGAAAAAACATGATATGCAACTACGGTTACAGTGACGCATCAGGAGACTATTTCATCACCATAGATACTGAAAAATGCGATGCATGCGGATTTTGCGCTCTAAACTGTCCATCCGGCGTTTTTGCAATAGTCGATGGAGATCCTCTTGATCCTCTTGATGATAAAGCTGTAGCTATAGTGAACTCAGAAATAAACAACAAACTATGCTGGTTATGCGCTGAATGCAAGTCTGATAACCACAACGCCGCTTTACCTTGCATTGTTGCATGCGAAAAAGGCGCAATTACACACTCATGGTAAAGTCAGTCAATAGCAGAGTTCTGAAAAATGATGGCTTGTCTACCAATCCGTGTGTGCGCCGCTCAGCCGTCTTATAGCGAGATTTACAGTTCAAAAAATGTTTTCAAATCTAGAGGGTTGATGCGGAATGGACTTCCCTCTCCCTGGAAAAAACCGTGAATCTTCATCATGTGCAGACCGAGAGCGCTGTATACTATGACTTTACCTGTGCGGGTATTTCGGGCGACAACGGTAGCTTTGGGAGCAAAAAACCTGTCACCCCAGGGGCATGCTGTTTTTCCCCGGTCTTCCCTCAACGTTACCTCATATTTGCCGTCCACAACAACCGGATCGCCCAGACCTTCAGCCGCTTTCTGATACAACCTGTCAAGCTCACTGCAAATGAATTCCAGATCAAGCCCAAGAGTCGAGCAAAGCGCTAAATCATCCTCCACAAGGCGAGCCAACTGTCGCGATTCACCTCTCATGTAATTTCCCTGACGTAGACGTTGCTCAGTCTCAAGCATCGATGGGTCGGCTTTTAGAGGTCTATCAGGCAAATTTGTCATAATAGATCATCTCCTTTTCGACTCCGACGTTGCACAGGACTTCCACACAAGCGTTGAGCATTCCAGGACTACCACACAAGTATCCCTCACAATCATGACCATCAGGAATGAACTCGGCCACCACATCCGTGATACGTCCGGTCGCTCCGTCCCAGTTGTCATCCGGTTCTGGTCCAGAAAGCGCCGGAACGAATCTGAATGCGGGGTACTTCGATTCAAACTCCTGCCATTCTTCTACCATGAAGAGATCTCGCTTGCTTCTGGCTCCAAAAAAGAAGATCGGCCGACGTCGTTCGATTTCTTCGGAGCTCATCCCTAATAGAATCGAACGTATTGGCGCCATACCAGACCCGCCAGCTATGCAAATCATCCGACGGCCACTGTCCCTTAAGTAAAAATCACCATATGGACCTGTCAGAGTTACTTCGTCGCCGACTTTGAGTCGCTCAAACATGTAAGTGGTGCAGATACCGTCTGGAACGAGGCGAACCATCAATTCTACGCGATCCCTGATGCTTGCGTGTCCGCACATGGAATAGGCCCTGTAGACTGAATCAGCGACTTCGCCATACGGCTGCGACTGGAACTGAATGTATTGGCCGGCCTTGTAATCGATTTCTGAGGGAGATATCAATGCAAAACGGAAGTGTTTTATGTCGTAGGTCAAGTCAGTTACGGCATCCAGTTTTGCCCGGAATTCCTTTATGGTGAACAATTCTTCGGGTATGCGGATCGCACAGTCATTCTTGACCTTGATCTGACATGCAAGTCTTACATTCTGCGCAAGGTCTTCTTTTGTCAAAAGAGGGGCTTCTGTCGCCAGAACATCGCCAAAACCGCTGATTGCACGGACTTTACAATAAGCGCAAGTGGCCCTGCCTCCACACGCTGAAGGAATGAAAACTTTTTCCTGTTTCAAAGTAGCGAGCACTGTCGAACCGCCATTGACTCTGAATACCTTATCATTAACTTTTAGCTCAACCTCGCCATAATCCATGAGGTAACGTTCGGCCAATAGAATGATGACAGCCAGAATGGTGGCCAGACACGCAATTGAAAAGGCGGGAACCAAATAGCTCAAATACACCACTCAGACCTTCCCTGTAGGTTAGTTAATCTGGACGATTCCACTGAAGCCCACAAAGCCCAAGGCTATAATTCCAGTTATGATCAAAACAATTCCAGGTCCTTCCAAGGCAGGAACGACCCGGGATCTTCTGGCCATTTTTGAACGGATTCCAGCAAGCGCCATAATGGCGAGCATCCATCCAATTCCACTGCCGGCGCCATAGGCCAACGACTGATAAAAATCGTACTTTCTGATTATCATGAACAGCGCAGCGCCCAACACTGCGCAGTTAACAGTTATCAAAGGAAGGAAAATTCCCAGAGCGGCGTACAGGCGTTCTGAAGATCTCTCGATTATCATTTCTACTACCTGGACGAGCGCGGCTATAACAATAATGAACGCAATGAATTCCAGGTATTCAAGCTTTAACGGAACAAGGATGTAGTAATACACGAGGTAGTTCGCCACAGACGTCAAGGTCATTACAAAAACTACCGCTATGCCCAAACCCCATGCCGTCTTTAACTCTCTGGAAACTGAGAGGTAGGAACACATTCCCAGAAAGTTGGTCAACAGAATGTTACTTGTAAATATTGAGGCAAAAAATATAACAAAAGCCCCAACCTCTTGCATTAGTTTCTCCTGATTTGTCCTGTTGCTGATGACTGTTCCAAGAAATCACTCTCCAGGTCTTAACTACTTCTGGAGCTGTTTTGACTCCTCCATGCGCATTCCCCACCATCTGGCGATCCAGACTACTATCGCAAGCATAAAGAAAGCTCCAGGCGCCATAACCATTATTGTCCATTTAGTAAATTCGAATGGAAAACTAATCCCGGCTATTGTTCCAAAACCCAGCCCTTCTCTGAAGACTGCTATTGTCAATAGTATCAATGAGTAACCAACTGCAGATGAAACTCCGTCTACCAGCGCGGGCAGTGGTTTGTTTTGTATCGAAAAAGCCTCTACTCGACCAAGAACAATGCAGTTGGTGATTATCAGTCCTACATACGGACCCAGTTGAGCGCTAATTTCGGGGAGATACGCCATCAAAAAATTCTGAAGGACTATGACATAGGCTGCTATTATCAGGGTTGACGATATTATTCTGAGTCTGAACGGCGTTATTGTTCTTAACGCCGAAGCGGTGAGGCATGAAACAGCGTTTGTGTAAATCAGGCCAAGACACATTACTGCTGTGTTGGTCACCAGGTTGGTGACCGCAAGTGTTGAGCATATTCCCAGAACCTGTCTGAAAATAGGATTGTTGTACCAGATTCCGTCAAGAGCTATTTTTTTGGAAGAGATTGCCAATCAATTCCCCTGATTTTCTGCTTTGCAGACAGAATTGTTTTAATGTCCCTGTTGAGCATTTTTTCGACAGCATTGGAAGTTATGGTTGCTCCGGTAATGGAATCAAGTCTGTTCACGCCTTCCCTGCTCACTGACCCTATGCTGACATATCTGTCTGTAGTAGCAGTTTTAGACAGATCTAGGCCCCTGAATTGTTCTCTGAACCAATTCTCATCTATTCTTGCGCCCAATCCCGGAGTCTCTACATGGGATGTGAACACCAATCCCTCTAGTCGGGAAAGGTCTTTGTCCATCGCAACGAAACCCTGAATGGACCCCCAAAGTCCCTTTCCGTTGACTGGGAAAGCATAACGCTCTAAAACCCCCGTGTCGGAGAATCCGGCGTAAATCTCTTGTTGGCCTATTAGCGCCGACTTTATCCTTTGGGATTCAATCTTGCGGATTAGCTCCGGACTTGAATCAGCAGAGAAAGGAATATCCAAAACTTCCAGAAGCTGGCGGCTAAGTCTTGTTTGTTCGTTAAGTAGTATGCGATTTGACAAAGCCATGTTGACGCCAGATGTTAAGCCGGCAAAAAGAAAAGCGATGACAAAAATAAAGGCTATATTACGGAGAAAGGTCATTTTACGACGCTTGCAGCTCCGATTTCCTTTTCTTTTGAAGGGCCATGACAGCCTCATCAAAAAGTGGTCCGAATGTGTTGCCCAATATTATGGCGAAAGAAGTCGCTTCAGGAAAACCTGAAAAACTTCTAATGACAATCCACAAACACCCTATCATAAAACCGTACAAGATTTTAGCTACGGGTTTTGCGCAACCAGAGACTGGCTCTGTCACCATGAAAAATGCGCCGAACAACAAACTCCCGGAAAGAAGGTTTCTCATTGGGTCCATGACCTGGGGAACACCCATCAGCGACAGGACGGCATTCAAAGACATTGCGCCTGCCAGGCAGGACAGCGGATAACGCCAATCCGCTGCGCCTTTGTAAACTATGTAGGCGCCGCCCAAAAGGATTGCAGGAACGCATGTTTCCCCTATACATCCAGAGATATTACCCCAGAACAGGTCAGCCAGATTGGTCAGGGCCTCACCCTGCTTGAAACTGATCAAAGGTGTCGCCGAAGTCATTGCGTCAAGGTCTGTGTACTGGGTCAGTCTGCCCCAGGCCTGTTGGGCCGGAGCCATCCACTGAGACGTCAGGTGCAAGGGAAAACAGACATACACGAAACTACGGCCTACTATGGCCGGGTTGAACACATTGCGACCAAAACCCCCAAAAACCTGCTTCCCAAAAACAATGCCGAATATCATACCAACAGCGGCTATCCATAGCGGAGTATAAGGAGGCAGGCTAAGCCCGTAGAGAGCGCCTGAAACCAGCACACTCTCCGTAGGTGAGCCGTTTCTGTAAGTTTCAAAAATAACTTCAGTCAGATATGCGACCAGACAGGAGAAAATGACTAGTGTCAACGATCGCCATCCAAAAAGATACACCCCCATGCCCGTGACCGGAAGCAATCCAATCAACATGGCCCGCATCGGGGCCTGAAATTTGACTGATAATCGGAGCTTATCTGTGAACACGTCGCCCAGTATTCGGAAAGTATTTAAGAGAGTTACTCTCTATGGCCGTAGCTTAACAGCAGAGATCCCTTTAGGCAAGTCACTAAGTAATAAAAATTCTTAATTTGAAGGCAGGATTCAATTGGTTTCTTACAACAATTACTCTGAAACCCTTGTGAAAAAACAAAGACTACGCCGACCTGATTCTGTCAAAAGAGTCCAGAAGGGCTTTTAATCCCTCCGAATCTTCCAGAGACGACAGACTGCCCAGAATTCCCAGACCTTCAGCCCTGTCGTGGATCTGCGCCTCATCCAGAGAGCTGACCAAAATGGAAGATATGGTCCATGAGATTTTGAGGGCTTCCCTGATGGCTCTGATGCCGGAATTGTGTACCGTGTCATCCTCTACGATCAAAAGATCCGGTGATGAATTTCTGACCTGCTCGATGCATTGTTCCAGAGAATTTGTTTTGAGGGTTTCTATCCCCCTGGTTGACAGCAGTGATTCCGCCTGAGCTAAACCCGGCAGGTCATTCGAGAGGATGATCGCCAATGATTTTCCTTTGTTTGCCGATACGTCCATAGTCAAGTTTGAGAACCTTCCTGAAGATGTAAAATCAATTTTGAAATAGACAGCCTTCTCTAGCTCAGGCGCTCTCAGGCTGCATTGTTAGTCAGCAGGTTTTGTTGGCGCATGTAACTATTTGCTAACGCAAAACCTTTTCTATGGCCCCTCTCAGTGTATTGGCTGCAAGGTCAGCACAGTGCGTGTTCTCCGTCGGGAGGCCTCCAAGGTATTCAATCAGATCAGTTCCACATAATCTGGATGCCTCTTCAAGTGTCTTTCCCTGGGCCATGCAGGTTATGGCGCTAGCGCAGGCAATGGTGGGGCCGCATCCATTGGTTACGAACCCTAACCTGGAAACACGACCATCCTTGACGTTCAGAAAAATTCCTATCGTGTCTCCACAGATCCCACTCATGAAAGTGTGTGCGTCAGGATTCTCTATGGCTCCGTAATTACGAGGGTTCCTGAAATGTTCTATCACCACGGGAGAATACATTTTGGCTGCGTCTTCCAGCACCAGACCCTCAACATCATCGAAAATATCCTTCGAGTCTACCATTGAATCACCTTCTGAAAACTATCTGTTTGCGCCACAACAACTACCAGGTCCAGCGCACCCCGCTGAGGAAGGATTCGAACCACAGCAGCTGCCAAATGAAGCCGATTCGGAAGTGCCCTGATTCACCGATATCGATGGAGCTGACATCATGACTTTAAGCCTGGAACTCCCGCAAGATTTGCAGACTACTTCTGACGAGTTCCGGCCAATTCCTACCAGCAACTCACTGACGGCTCCACAATCTTCGCAACTGTATTCCCTTATGGGCATCTTAATTCTCCTCCAAAAGCTTAATCCTTTGTATCGTTGATGAGACTCTCCAAGTGACTTGCTTTGTTAAAGTTTTCTACTTTTATATGTATCGAAGTCACTCCGTCAACCGAAAGTAACTCCTGCTTGATGGAATTTGCCAGAGAATATGCCATTGGACAGATTGGGGACGATGGTCGGAATACGAGTGACACCGAACCATCCTCTTTAGCATTGATATCATGGATGAGTTCCATCCTGGCTACATCCAGGCGTGTTTCCGGGTCTATCACCCTGGCCAAGGCAGCGCGTATTCCTTGTTCCATTTCAATGGTATTCATCTCATGCCTCCAGACAAAGAACATCAGCGCGCACGTAGTTCCATATATCGCGAATCGCACTGGCGGCCAGTCCCTGGCCTGATTCAACAACGCATTTCCTTTGGACCATCGATTTTATGACTGAAGTGTCATAAGGAATCTTTCCAGCCAGACTTACTCCCGACTCTTTAAGCCAATCTTCTATCTTCGACGAAACCTCTACATTGATGTCATATTTGTTGATGACAGCAGTGAGAGGTATGTTAAACCCCTTAACGAGGCTGATGGCTCTTTGCATGTCGTGCAGGCCTGACAGACTCGGTTCGGTGATAACCAGAACGTGGTCCGCTCCAGTGACAGAGGCGATGACCGGACAGCCTACACCGGGAGCGCCGTCAACAAGAATAAGATCCTTGCCAAGATTTCGGGCCGTCGTCTTGGCCTGGTTTCTGACCAGAGCCACAAGTTTGCCCGAGTTTTCCTCTCCAGGTAGCAAAGCGGCGTGAACCATCGGACCAAATCGACTATCGGAAATGAACCAGTGACCGTTGAGAGTTTCCTCCATGGTTATGGCCTGTTCAGGGCACATGTGTGAACACACTGAGCAGCCTTCGCAGGAGTAAACGTCAACAGTCAGGGATTCGGTTATTGCGTCAAATCGGCAAACATCAGCGCAAATTCCGCACTTCACGCACTTGAACTCATCCAGGCGGGCTTTCACTCCACCCCAGAATTCCTCTTTCTCCCTAATCTCGGGCTGTAGTATTATGTGAAGATCAGCAGCGTCTACATCACAATCTGCCATGACCTTGTTCTGTGCAAGGTATCCGAAGGATGCTGTAAGACAGGTCTTGCCGGTTCCTCCCTTTCCGCTAATAATTACAAGCTCTTTCATGACAGAGTCCCCTCTCCGGAATCAGCGTCCTTGTCGACCAGACTTACAATTTTGTCATAGAGCCTGACAAAATTCTCAGTGTAAGACGGATTGCTTTCGATTACCATTTTGCCTCGCGAATATCCTTCGGCAATCTGACGGTCAAATGGAATCTCCATGAGCAGTGGGATGTTGGATTCATTGCAGTAAGACTGGACCGTTGAATCGCCTATGTCGCTGCGGTTCAGGACGATTCCCATGGGAATCCCCAAAGGTTTGATCGCTTCCACTGCTATGCGCAAATCATGCAATCCGAAGGGGGTTGGTTCCGTAACCATGATAACGAAATCCGTTCCTCTTACCGTATTTATCACCGGACAAGAAGCCCCTGGAGGAGCGTCCAGAATCACAACTTTTTCTTGCTTGGCTTTCTTTTTTACGGCTTTGATGAGGGGTGGAGCCATCGCTTCGCCGATCCTTATACGACCGTGGACAAACTCCACATCGCCGGACAAGCCGGTTTCCAGAACACCTAATTCCCTGGGAGTCTCTGATATGGCCTTTTCCGGGCACAACAGCATGCATCCTCCACAGCCATGACAAAGCTCCGGGAAAGTGAGCGTGGTCTTTCCCAAAGTCAGGATAGCGCTAAAGTTGCATATCTCACCGCACTTTCCACATAGAGTACATTTGGAAAAGTCTACTTTGGGAGTGGGCATACTAACGACTTCGGACGAATTAATCCGTGGTGACATTAGAATGTGGCAGTTGGGTTCTTCAACGTCACAGTCAAGAATTTGGGCGCGATTAGCCAAGGTGGCGGCCAGGCTGGTCGCCACCGTTGTCTTTCCCGTGCCACCTTTGCCACTGGCTACAGCAATTTTCATTTCATATCTCTCGGTTTACCAATGAGCCTCGGCATTGGGCTTGTCAGCAAAGTTGACACTTTCGTTCCTGAACTTTGCCAAGACGTCTTTCACGAGGCCGGACTGATCAGAGCCAACCTTGATCCCGGCAGCCTGAAGCGCTGTGAAGGCGTTAGGGCCGCAATGTCCGGTCAAAAGCACATTAACCCCGCGATCAGCCACATTTTTAGCCGCTTGTATTCCGGCCCCCCTCATAGCATTAACGTTGGCGGAATTATCTATGACCTCCAGAAGTTCGCCTTCCATGTTCGTCACAATAATATATGGAGCGCGTCCAAATCTGGGATCCATGGGGGAATCAAGAGTCTTTCCTGTTGATGTAATTGCTATTTTCATTGTAAATCCTGTTTGTTAGAACCTTCCACCACCGCAAACCTGATGTTCTGCAATTAGCTGAAGATTCCCGTTGAGTAATTCGTTTACTACTGACTGCACCGTGTCTCCTTCAGGCCCGTAATATACATCTATACCGACCTGCTGGAAGCCCATCAGAGGTCTCATTCCGATTCCTCCTACGATCAGTGCATGAGCGCCGCTCTTGTGCAGAATATTGACAGGAGCGAAGCACCCACCCTGAACATGAGGTGGATTGTCCACAAGGGAAACCTCTTTAATAGAGCCATCCTCCAGATGAATCAATGTGAACAGGTCACAGTGTCCAAAATGTCCCGCCCTCATGGATTCCAGGCCTCCTGGTCTCATGGATGGTACTGCTACTGTTTTGACCGCCATAACTAACTCCTAAACTTGTGATGTTTTATGGTGCGCCCTTTTTTCAAGCGCATAAGCGTGTGGTGAAAAAATCACCTTGAGTTCTGAATAGTTTCATCAACCTGTCTTGCGATAGTCAAAAACGCCTTCGCACTTGGGCTGTCGGGAGCCTCGAAGGTGAGTGGAGTCCCTGCGTCACCGCTGAGAACTATTTTAGGGTCTATTGGAATAGCTCCAAGAAACGGCGTCTCCAGCTCTAACGCTGCTCGCTGTCCTCCACCAGTTTTGAAAAGGTCTATTGATTCTCCACAATGTGGGCAGGCCATGCCACTCATGTTTTCCACTATACCCAATATGTTCATTTCGAGTGATCGCGCGAACACGACAGACTTACGGGAATCCAGGAGGGCCACATCCTGGGGGGTTGTAACGATTACTGTCCATAAAGGCTGCCCCATCAATTGGGCTATACTTAACGGCTCGTCTCCAGTGCCGGGAGGTAGATCGATGATCAAATAGTCAAGATCACCCCAATCAACATCGGAAATGAACTGCTGGAATAGGGAATGTTTCATGGGCCCCCGCCACGCTATCGGGGTGTCGTCATCCTGGACCAAAAATCCCATTGATATTACCTTTATGCCACCCGACGCCATTACGGGGGTCAAGCCATCGGCAGAAACTCGGGGAGCAACGTGATCAACCCCAAGCATTTTTGGAACATTGGGACCATGGACATCACCGTCAAAGATTCCAACCTTCTTGCCTAACATGGACAAGGAAGTAGCAAGGTTCACCGCTACTGTCGATTTTCCTACTCCGCCCTTGCCACTCATAACTGCGACTCGATATTTTATTCTGGACAGCTTCTGCATTGAGCGTTCTTCAGCATGTTTGCGCTGCTCTTCAGCAGAGCACGAAGAAGATGATGAACAGCTTCCGCAGGTTTGTTCCGAGCCGCATTGTGTTTCTTCGGTCATAGTCGCCTCTTATGGACAGAATGTTTTATTGTGAGCCAACTGGCTCTGTGAAAGCATATCATCAGTTGGCTACAGAAATCAAAACCGGTATTATCACGTTTTGATGATCAATTTAGCGATCCCGGCCGCCTGAGCCGATTGGATCAATAATAAAGCTGGGCCACGTTAGTCAACTTCACGAAGCGCTTACCCATTATCAATCGCAATAGTGAACTAAGTGGCCCTAAAATTTTATTCGACCAGCTTACTCAGTCACGTCTGGTTTGAGGTTTTTAAGACGAGCTTCCAGAGAACTGATTGTTTCACGGGCTCTGGCCAGTTCCTCTTCTATCTCAAGTCTTTCAGCCTGACTGGGAGCTGAAAAATTTCTGCGACCCGGGCCCATGTTCATACCATTTCTCATCCCCGCGCCCCTGCCCATGCCACAACCGTATGCCCTGCCGCCTCTGCCCAGTCCTAGACCGGGGGCTGATTGACCAGTTGGGGTTCCATAGTCAGTAAAGCAACGACCCATACCTCTACCGGTCTTCGGACCATTTCCTAATGGACCACTCTGATCGAATCCAGGCATTTCGCATCTCCTCTCTTCGCCGTCGCGGGCGAACGTATCAGCCTGTGTTAATTATTTTTTGGGGTTTGTGGCTGCTATCAGGAAGCAGCCACCATCTGAGCACAAACATACAAACATCGCGCAACGTGTCCAAGCCAGACATTAATCTAGGAGGTTAGAGAGTGGCTTGATAGCCTGATCTATCAAACTTTGTACTCTCTACTTTTGTAGTTTAGCGATTATTTTTTAAAACGCAATAGGTATTTTCAAAAAAAATTGTACCCCAAAGCCAAAAAAATTTTTTCAACCTTTCTCCTGGCTGTTTTTAATTCACGCTGATTATGCTGGACAATAATGAAAGTGGTCGGCCCCATAGGGGCTAAAGGACCGTCGGATTGAAATTAGAATCACGGGGTTAGGCCATTGGTTTGGAACGATACGTAGCTGGGAGCTTAGTCAGAATTAGATTTTTTTTTAGGTGAAGACCATGTATCATTGAACCCAATTTATCTATCTCGAGAGAAGGTTGGTGATTTATGGCCGAACTGCAAAAAAAGACATTTTTAGTAACTGGAGGGGCCGGATTCATAGGGAGCCATCTAATTGAGTCGCTTTTGGCCAAGGGCGCAATGGTTCGGACAATCGATAATTTCAGTACGGGCAAAGAAAAGAATATAGAAGCTCTAAGAGAGATTTTTGGGAAAGAAGGTAGTCGACTGGAGTTGATACGGGGAGACATCCGTGACCTGGACTTGCTCAAAAGTGTGACTCGGGGAGTCGATGGGATATTTCATCAGGCTGCTCTTGGCAGTGTTCCCCGGTCGGTCGCTGATCCAATTACTACACAGGATGTCAATGGAGACGGGACGTTGAACGTGTTCTGGTCAGCTCACCTCAACAAAGTGCCCCGGGTTGTCTACGCTTCATCTTCATCGGTCTACGGCGACAGTGAAATCCTTCCGAAAAAGGAAGGGAATGAGGGCGCTCCATTGTCGCCTTACGCCTTGACTAAAAAGCTCAACGAAGACCATAGCAGGCTGTTTCATTCCCTTTATGGACTGGAAACGGTCGGTCTGCGTTACTTCAATGTCTATGGTCCGAGACAGGATCCGGAATCAGAGTACGCGGCCGTCATCCCGAGGTTTGTGACGAGGCTGCTGCGCTCTGAGGCGCCTGTGATTTACGGGTCGGGCCTACAGAGCCGGGATTTTACTTTTGTAAAGGACGTAGTTCAGGCCAATCTTCTGGCAATGATGTCTCCTTCGGGATCATGTGGACAGGCTTACAACATCGGTAGAGGTGACCAGATTAATCTACTGGATCTCTTGACGGTTCTGCAGGACCTTCTGGGGACATCCATCAAGCCGGTTCATGAAAAGCCAAGGCAAGGCGATGTCATGCATTCCAATGCAGATTGTTCGAATGCGAGACAAGCTCTGGGTTTTTCTGCAGACTGCGACCTTAGAACAGGATTGGCCACCAGTATTGGGTGGTACAAGGATAACCTCGACTAGATCACTCTTTCAGACAGAGGCTCCTGCAGATTCAGAAACCGGGGATCGGTCCAGAAAAAACAGGCTAGAATTGTCCTGACCGGTGATTTGAACAGCTTACTTTGGGCGCATTCTGATCAAATAACCTTGCTCCGAATGCGCTAGAACTTCATAAAAAGATTCTTTACTCACGTCCTGCTACCTTGCTGTCCCAGAAAAACATTTTTTATCAGTCCTAAACTGTTGCATTCGGCACAAAGCCCAAATCCCAGGCATTGTGGAAATCCCGGAGGTCCGATGAGATACACTGTGCAGGAATAAATGGAAACACGTAAAAAAACTTGATTGAACTCTAGACCATCCAACATTTTGTTAGTTTTGTTTGAGAATTCAGTGAAGGGAAAATTATTTGTGACGGGATGCTATGACATTAGAATGGAAAAAACAGGATAGTCCGACCCTAACCCCTATACCCTCAGCCGGACTAAACCGCTGACCAGTTCTGTGAACTGAATAGTAACATAATGCAATGTAATTTTAATACATTGAGGGGCCAGGTTTGTCAAACTAGAAAACACTTTAAGGATAAACAGTAAATGAATTCAGTTTCATAAGCTCAATGTTGAACAAACTTTGAGTTGTACGGTTCATAGGATGATACGCGAATTACACATTAAAATGGGTTCATAAGACTGAAAGCTCAATTGATGTGTGTTCATTCTTTTTTTGAATTGTTACGTTCACATTGACTGCCCGGTCATTCGACGATTACTCCAGAGTCCACGGAGGTCAGACGATATATACTCAGGGCGGACATGAGTCGCCGACGCCTGACAAGCTTTCCGGGGCAAGAGAGAATGATTTTTTCATCAGATTTGTGTTAGATAGACCTGTCAGAAGAAGGTGCGAAATTTCATGTCGCAAGTGATGATCAACTTACAGGAAAACAGCCAGGAAATGTCAGCAGTCATCCACAGTAATAAAGGCGCGCATCCCAATAGTATTTTAGTCTTAACAACTAGTTACCCCAATTCAAGTGATGACTGGTCGGGGGTATTCATCCATAAACTAAATGTAGCCTTGACCGGTCTGGGTTACAGGATCCATGTTCTCGCTCCGTCTAATGGAGAATTTTATGGGGTGAAAGAGTTTGATGGAGTCACTGTAAAGCGTTTTTCCTACTTTTGGCCCAGACAAATGGAGAGACTGTGTTCCGGTGCAGGAGGCATTCCTGAAAATCTTGACAAAAGTCTCCTGGCAAAGTTGCAGCTGGTTACAATGACGGCTGTTTTTCTGTTTCAAGCCCTTATGTGGCCACGCAATGCGGGAATTATCTATGCCAACTGGCTCGGATCCGGTGTTGTTGGCGCCATTGCAGGTTTTTTCCGAGGCACACCGCTTGTCACATCATTCAGGGGGGATGACGGATATCTGGCTCGAGAGAGGTTCATCTGGCGAATCTTCTCAAGATTTGTAATAGATCGCTCGGCAGCTTTAGCGCCGGTCAGTGGAGCATTGGGGGAGATATGCATCGAATTAGGGGCTAGTAGTCAGAAGGTTTTTAGACCGAGGTTCGGTGTTGACACTGAAATGTTTTCTCCGGAACTCGAAACAGGATCGCTGAACCGACCGGTGAAGATAGTCTGTGTGGCAAGCCTCGTCCCCAAAAAGGGGATTCAGGATCTGATCACGGCCTTTAGCTCGAGCCTGTTTGAAGGCGCTCAACTGGAAATAGTGGGAGAGGGTTTTTATCAAGATCATCTGAAAACCCTTGCAAGAGAATACGGAATTGCTGAAAGGGTAATATGGAGGGGACTGGCTACGCCTGCTGAAGTCGCAAAAATCATGAAATCGTCAGACATCTTGTGTCTGCCAAGTTATACCGAAGGCAGTCCCAACGTTGTCAAGGAAGCTATGTCGTGTGGGTTGCCAGTAGTTGCCAGCGCGGTTGGAGGAGTTCCTGAACTGGTGGCGCATGAGGAGACAGGTTTTTTGTATGAGGCTGGGAATGTCGAGGACCTAAGTGAGAAACTGATGTTGCTGGTCCGCAGCCCAAGCATGCGGCAGTCTCTTGGAGCAAAAGGTCGAAAGAAAATTCTGGAATCCGGAATGGACTGGAATGACACCGCCAATGAATTCCACATGATATTTCAATCGGTAATGAAAGTCCGTCCATGAGATGTTACCCAGCGGTCTTAGGGATGCAGCGGTGAGCTCATTTGCAAACGTGTACGTTATCTTCTAAAGTAGAGTTCAACACCAGAAAAAATCCGATTCTCAACCGGAGTTCTACATGTCGAGGAATCTTGGCCGATCCTTATTGCTTCTTGGCCTGTTTTGTCTGCTTTTTGAGGGGTTTCTAACTGAATGTCCAGCCGAGACCATAGGTCACGTCGGCGCCATCCAAGGGACAGCAACCATGAGACACGGCGGCGAGTCCGAGTTCAGGAAGATCAACGAAAATCACGAATTGAAACTGGCAGATACCTTTATTACGGCGGCCGACTCCAGACTGTATCTGAAATTCACAGAGTCTTCCCACTTATCACTGGCAGCGGATTCAGAAATATACATTTTTGATTCATCTACGGAGAGGACCGCCTCACATTTTGGGGCCGATCTTTCCTCCGGCGCTGCGAGATTTATCAAGAAGCTCGAAAATACAATTCCGGCGTCTTCGTATACGATTACAACCGCGACAGCTTTGATCAGCCTTGATCCTTCAGACCGTCCCTCGGATTTCGTTGTCACGGTTCACAACTCCGGCCGGACTTCGGTCACCGTATTGAGGGGAAAGGTTCGTGTGAAGAATGTCATTGGAAACCTATCACTGGAAAGGACGGCGGAGTCCTGTGAAATGGTTGACGTGGGGCAAGGGAAAGAACCTTCGAGGGTAATCAGAGTTAGCACGGCCCATCTGAAAGAACTTGTCGAAATGACAACTGTCCCAAACACTCTCATTGAGGATGTCGGCGATTGCGACAACCGCTATTCCAATAAAGCCGAATGCCCCCGTTGCACGATATGGGAAGGGGTTCGTTGTGTTTCTTGCGACGATTTAGGATTGATTTGTATTAAGGGAAAGTGCTCGACGCTCAATTGTGGGCCATGCAAGATTTCGTGGGAGGATCGATGTATCCAGTGTCGTGATATTGGGATGGTCTGCGAAAAAGGGCGTTGTGTGAGAAAGTCCTGTCCCACATGTCGAGCATGGGATGGCCGAAAGTGCGTTAAATGTGAAGATGTTGGTCGCACATGTGTTGATGGACGCTGTGTCAGGCCCTCGGAATGTCCTCCATGCAGTTTCTGGAATGGAAGACGATGTGTGGAATGTTCAGGGTCAGGTATGTTGTGTATTGGAGACCGATGCGTATTTCGTGCCTGTGAGGAGTGCCAGATAAGAAAAGGAACAGAATGTGTGCCTTGCTCAGCTCTGGGGATGCGTTGCGAGGCAGGAAGATGCATCAAAGAACCTCCCCCCCAGAAACTCGATAAGGAGCAGCCAGCCTCTCGTCCCGGAGATTTCAAGAACCTGTCACGTCCGGAATCTGTTCCTGCTGTCTTGCCTCCTGCTCAGGGACTGGCGCCGGCGAGGTCCAGGAGTCATCCCAAGCAGGAAGAGCGGTCTGCCGTTGAGGGGAGAGAGGGGACCACAGAGCGAGTGCGAACTGATAGGCAGGGAAGTGTGAATCCGTCACCCTCGGATCTGCAGAAGGTTGAACCAGCTGTTGGGCCTCGGGGGTCTCAATCACAACAGGAAAGCGCGGTTAAAAATCCCAAGACCGATAGATCAGGTCTGGAAAAGCCTGTAACTAGTCCAGCCTCTCCAAAGAGCCTGGATACAGACCCAGGACCGAGACCCAGACCCATGCCAGAGGCGCCAAGACTTGAGCAGCGCAGGGATTCCAGGTCTGTTCCGCAAAGACGAGTTATTGATGGCGAACCTAAGAAAAGGGAGCCTAAGCAGGACTCTGGTCAGGATAAGGCCCCCCAAGAGCGCAATAAGGATCGCAAGGCGGAACAGAGAATTGAGGGTTCTGATCGGGCGCCCAAAGGATCCAACCCCGATTTGCGGTTGGAACGGCCTAAAACCGAACCGGCGAGCAAACAGGGCCAGGATCGGCGTGACGATGAGAAAAAAGAGCGCTGATTTGTCGACAAGAGTTCCAAAATAGCTCACGCATGCTTACCTTTAAAATGATTACGATGTAGGAGGTTTAAATGAAACTCATCTTCTCTCTTGCCGTTGTCCTGTTAGCTTTGACTATTGTCCAGAAAGCGGACGCGCAGTTGATAGAGATGGCCGCAAACTGTGACAAGGCTATTAAGACATTGTCTGAGCTGATTAAGCCGGAGCATGGACACTCGGTGGAGAAGATAAAGGAGCGTCTGGGAGTTGATGTTCTGATCGAGTGCGACACGCCGGATGGCAAGGCAACCTGCTTCCAGTGCCTCGATGACAACCAGGAACTAAAACTTATTCAAATAATTAAGAAAACATCAGACGGGCTTTTTGAAAGTCCTGTGTTTGGTTGCAGATGCAAATCTCCAAGGTAATGCTGCTCTCTACAGCTCCTTAAGTTTGAACTTCAAATATCAGGGTATTCGGACGAGGTAAAAATGTGGGAATACACCGAGCGAGTTAAAGATCATTTTTTTCATCCACGCAACGTTGGATCTATTGAGGATGCCGACGCGGTTGGGGAAGTCGGTTCTCTGGCCTGTGGTGACGCTCTCAAGCTTTTCCTGAAAATTGACCCGGACACCAAGGTAATAGTTGATGCGCGCTTTCAGACCTTTGGATGTGGTAGCGCAGTAGCCTCTAGTAGCGCTTTGACAGAAATGATCAAAGGCAAAACGGTGGATGAGGCGCTAGCAATCACAAATCAGGACATAGCCGATTACCTTGGAGGATTGCCAAAGCAGAAGATGCATTGTTCAGTGATGGGTAAGGATGCGCTGGACGCCGCAATAGCCTGTTATCGAGGTGAACCTGCGCCAAAGGATCAGCTGGATGGTGAGTTGGTTTGTGAGTGTTTCGGAGTGACTGACAGGCATATACGGGAAGTAGCCCTGCTAAACAGGCTGACGACCATAGAGGAAGTCACTAATTTTACCAAAGCTGGAGGGGGCTGTGGACTGTGTCATGACAAGATAGAGAGGCTGCTGACTGAAATCCGGCATGAACTTAAACACCAGCAGGATGAGGCTGTTATTGTTCCCAAGCCCATGACGAACATACAGAAGATCACCAGAATCCAGGAGGTCATTGACAAGGAAATCAGGCCCAGTCTGCAAAAGGATGGCGGTGATATGGAGCTCATAGACCTGGACGGATCGAAGGTGAAGATTGCATTCCGTGGCTTGTGCTCCTCATGCCCCAGTTCCGCCCTCACAAAAGCCGGCATTGAATCCAAGCTCAAAGAATTGGTTCATCCGGATTTAATAGTTGAGGAGGTGACGGCATGAACGTCATTTACCTGGACAACAATGCGACATCTCAAGTTGCTCCCGAGGCGCTGGACGCCATGATGCCGTTCCTGACACAACGCTACGGCAATCCATCGAGCATGCATTTCTTTGGCGGGAGTGTTGCGAGGGAAGTTGCCTTGGCCCGTGAGAGTCTTGCTGAATGCCTTGGCGTCAGCCCGACAGAGATTATTTTCACTTCTGGCGGAACGGAATCGGATTCTACAGCTATCCTGAGCGCTTTGGCTACTTCACCGGACCGACATGAAATCGTCACTACCCGCGTCGAACATCCTGCCGTGCTAAACCTCTGCAGACATCTGGCCAGGTTCAGGGGCTATACCGTGAAATGGCTGTCTGTCGATAGGGAAGGCATGCTGAACATGGATGAAGTGGATGAGGCTATTACGGAACGAACCGCAGTGGTCTCAGTCATGTGGGCCAACAACGAGACCGGTGTCATATTCCCGGTAGAGAAAATAGCTGAGATTGCATCGGAGCGAGGGGCCTTGATGCATACAGACGGTGTTCAGATAGTTGGAAAGATCCCTTTGAACCTCAAAGACACTTCCATAAACTTCCTGGCCTTGTCGGGGCATAAACTGCATTCCCCAAAGGGCATAGGCGCGTTGTATCTGAAAAAAGGGACTCGATTTCAGCCTTTCATGATTGGAGGGCATCAGGAATACGACCGGCGCGGTGGCACAGAAAATGTTCCAGGTATCATAGGCCTCGGGAAGGCTGCTCAACTGGCCTCGGAGAATCTGGCCCAAGAACGTTCCAAGGTAAAGCATTTAAGGGATCGGTTGCAGGATGGAATATTGAATTCAGTCGAGTTTGCCCATGTAAATGGTTCACTGGACAACCGTTTGCCGAACACGCTCAACATTGGGTTTGAATTCGTGGAAGGTGAGTCAATACTTCTGAAACTTGATGAACTTGGAATTTGCGCGTCGTCAGGATCAGCCTGCACATCGGGTTCTCTGGAACCGTCCCATGTTCTGAGAGCTATGGGTGTGCCGTTCACGTCGGTGCATGGATCTATAAGGTTTTCCCTTTCCAGATACAACACCCAGGAAGAAATAGACTACGTTGTATCCCAGATGTCTCTGATAATTGGTTCCTTAAGGGCTATGTCGCCATTTGGCCAGGAAAAATTCAGCACGGCATGCACAGTTCAGTGAGCTGGCCAGCAAGTCTGTCGTATCAATTTACACAAAGACCATCGTCCAGATAACGATGGTCTTTGTGTTTGAGCGCGCTTGATAACGCGCAAGAAGCTATTGACTGACTTCAGAGCAAACCAGGTTGCTAGTGCTGGATGACTTTTGCAACCCCGACTCCTGTATTTTGCCTGACATAAAGTTCGTCGAAAGCATCCTCCTCTTTTTTACTCCTGAATATCAGCGCAAAAATTATAGCCGCCAAAAAGCCTACAGGAATCGACACGATGCCCGGATTTTTAAGAGGGAACCAAGGTTTGTCCAGTCCCATCATGGACGTGCCATCCTTGTTTTCCTGATACTGAAGCCTGAATTTGGCGAGTTCCGCTTTTTCGAGTTCTGACAGTGTGGCTCCACCTTTTTCTTTAGCCTCCAGACCGATCACTATTTTCTGTGCGCCGGCAGCCACTACTTTGGGATAAATCATGTTGGGGGATACAAGAACCAGACCGATGGACACTATGGTCCCGATCAGAAGGCCTGCGACGATTCCCGCTGTATTGAACTTTCTCCAGAACAGGGACAGCACAACTACCGGGAGGTTGCCGGAGGAAGCCACTGCAAACGCAAGGGCGACCAGGTGGGCAACATTCTGTCTTTCTGCTGCTATTCCGATTATTACCGCTACCGTCCCAACAATTAGAGAAGTTATTCTCGCTGCCCTGATCTGTTGACTCTGGTCAGCGTGACCTCCCTTGATGATGTTCACATAAATGTCATGCGATATAGCGGCAGAGGCGGCCAGAACCAGGCCTGACACAACTGCGAGGATAGTAGCGAACGCGACCGCGCAGAGGAACGCCAGAAGGAAGTCCCCCAGGAATGGCGCAATCTGGTTACCCAGCATCTGGGCCAGTAACATGTTGGCCATGTTACCGCCTTTGTCCACAGCGTAAATTATCTGTGGGGATACGTTTATCGCTGAGCCAAAACCCAGCAGGGTGGTTAAAATATAGAAGGTTCCAATAATGAACATCGCTATAATGACGGATTTTCTGGCCGCCTGAGCAGTTGGGACTGTGAAGAATCTCATCAGGATGTGTGGCATGCCCGCCGTCCCGAGCACGAGCGCCATCCCGAGAGAAATCTGATCCCAGACATCTTTGAGCAGCAGTCCGGGTTCAAGGAATCGCTGACCGTAGTCAAAACCCTCCTTTGGAATAGCGTCTTTTAACAGTTGGATCTGCACCCATTCCTTTATATGAGGATTAGTAGCGACATCCGAAAAAAACTGCACGGGGTTGAAGCCAGCTTTGGCCGCAACCATTACGCACAGGACCGTCGCTCCAGTCATGAGGAGGCCGGCTTTTATGATCTGGACCCACGTTGTAGCTATCATTCCGCCAAAAACGACGTAAACGATCATCAATGCGCCAACTCCACTAATGGCTAACTTGAATGGAATGCCTATGAGCAACTCCATCAATTTCCCGGCGCCAACCATCTGCGCGGTCAAGTAGAATGTCGAAACAGCGACGGTTGAAATAGCCGCAGCCGCCCGGACCGGTTTCGGGTTGGACCTGAAAGACAGGATGTCTCCCATGGTAAATTTTCCGGCGTTTCTGCATGGCTCTGCGACGATAAGCAACACTGTTACGTATGCAACCAGCCACCCGACCGAATACATGAACCCATCATAGCCGTAAAGTGAGATTAGCCCTGCTATTCCAAGGAACGAAGCGGCAGACATGTAGTCGCCGGCAATTGCCCAACCATTCTGCGTTCCAGTGATGGCCCCCCGGGCCGCATAAAAATCTGCTGTTGTTTTGGTCCTGCTCGCAGCCCACACGACCACACCAAGCGTAATTGCAATGATAACCAGGAACATCGCTATAGTAATCGTTCTGTTGGCTTCGACCTTGGTCGGAGCAGCGGCCTTTGCCTGCGCCGTGATAGCCGACGCTATTGCGTTTTCAGGCCCAGCCATAGAAATATCAGGTGTCAACGACATCATCACAAAGCCCATAAAGAGGGCTAGGGCTGTAAGAATCGCAAACCTTTTCATGCTGCTAGTCCTCCTTATCTCAATTTAAGCTCATCGATGAGTTCGTTGGTGAGACGATCAGAGACCCTGTTGGCCCATGAGGCGTAATAAATTGCAATGGCCCAGGACACAAAGAACTGTGACAGTGCAAACAGGTAGCCAACGTTGATGCTACCAAACACCTTTATGCTGAAGAATCCAGGAGCAGCTCCAGCTCCTATTGGGAGGAGAAAGTAGTAGACTGTGGAAAAAATCCACCAGCCAAAAAGGAACGCTGTTTTCCTCTTGTGAATCTCAATAAATTTGGGATTCCTGGCAATTGCTGCCCAATCTTCCTGTTTTTGTGCCACGGCGAATTACTCCTTCCTGTAGACATTATGAGAGAACTGATAGTCGTCCTCTTTTAGCCAGACGTTTCTGCTCATTCCAAAAACAAGGTCACAATCCTGTCCTTAATCCCCCTCTTGATGTGACCTAACCAGTTCATAAGAAAAAAGTTTGTTTCAAAAAATGTCGAGACGATTGAGTCTAAAAATAAATAGTTCCGTGGTCTTAAACCATATGGCGTGGTGGCGATCTACCATTCAGGCTCGCCAGGACGTGCTTGCGGTCCAGTATTTCCAAGGTTCGGGATTTATAAAGAGCTGTACCGTTGATCAAGCTGAACAAAATGGACGATCCGGGAGTCTGAACACAGTTGGATAACCAAAAAATGCATTTTTGCATATCAGAGAGCAAAGGTCTCGAAAGAGCAGGAATGGTAGGTGCGAGGCTAGTAATGAAGCGGAAGGCTATCAGGGCTATTCGATCCAGAAAAGTTGTCCGGACAGAACACGCATTCTGATGCATTAAGAATCGATGAAAACTTTTATGACTCACTGGAGAATCTCCCACGTCGGTTGTTGATCGGCTGGTAGGCTCAGCTACTCCGCCGACTGGATTCCTGTTCAGTTAGTCGATGTTAATCTACTGTTTCGATGCTTAAGTTATTTGGATCTGTTTCTGAAAACCGTTTTTGTTTGCTATATGTGAATCGTTTGACTATTGCCTTTCTTGAATTTGCCTACTGTGACAAGTAAAAAGCAATTTTTCTCCTGTGTCAACCTAAAAGTTTCAAACCGATTCCTCCAACACTTTTGTGGCATTTGTAAAAGATCAAGAGCACCGGGAAAAATGACTGTATTTTCTGAAAGGCGCTTCCCAGAAAAAGCTTGCGATTAAAACTCAAAACTCTTAAAGATAAAATTCTGCGTTAGTGAGATGGCGCTTTTAAGAATTCAAGGTCGTGAAAACCTTTGTATAGTCATCCGAATTCGAATGGCGATGTCGCTGCGAGGTAAACTCTTCCGTGAACCACATCACAGATTGAAAGTCGATACTAAAATATACGGGCCGTAGAGAATTTAGGTTCAAGGCGCATTAGATTAACCGGATAATGGTGGGTGGCAGGTAAAAGGGGCGATGTTTGCGGAATCCGTGGCGTCGTTTTCCTGAAACAGAACATCCACGTAGATCTCGATATAGTTGTAGCAGCGCTGGTTTGGGTGTTTATCAAAATCGTCCGTTTTCTGGTTTTACTAACCATCATTTCACGGGGGTGTAAATGAACTACCTTGAGGCTTACGAGGAATCACTGGAGAGCCCTGAAACATTCTGGGGCAGGGCGGCTGGCGACATTTCCTGGGACAAGAAATGGGATCAGGCGCTTGATGCGTCGAGACTTCCGTTTGTGCAATGGTTCAAGGGGGCTAGGCTAAACACCTGTTATAATGCTGTCGATCGTCATGTCGAGTCCGGCAGGGGAGATGAGATTGCCATAATTTATGACAGTCCTGTCACAGAGACCGTAAAAAAAATAACCTACGGTGAACTGCTGGATCGAGTATCAAGGGTAGCCGGGATGCTGAAATCTCTCGGAGTTTCCAAGGGTGACACAGTTCTCATTTACATGCCGATGATTCCGGAGGCGGTAGTTTCCATGCTGGCTTGCGCTCGTCTCGGGGCCATACATTCAGTGGTATTTGGAGGTTTTGCGCCCCGTGAACTGGCGGTCAGAATAGACGACGCGAAGCCGAAAGTCATCATGTCGGCGTCATGCGGTATTGAGGTCAAGCGAGTCATTCCTTACAAGCCCTTGCTAGACGAGGCTATCGAGATATCAGAACACAAGCCGGAGAAAAGTGTCATATTTCAGAGACAGATGTCCCCGGCCGAATTGACCGGCGTCAGGGATCTGGACTGGATGGAACTGGAATCCGGGGCGACTCCGACGGGATGCGTTTCCGTGGAATCTACTGACCCGCTTTACATCCTCTACACATCAGGGACCACTGGCAAACCCAAAGGAGTCGTTCGAGACAACGGTGGGCATGCGGTAGCTTTACGTTGGAGCATGAAGCACATTTACAACATCGGGCCTGGAGATGTTTACTGGGCGGCTTCAGATGTAGGCTGGGTAGTAGGTCATTCATATATTGTATATGCCCCTCTTTTTACGGGAGCAACTTCCATCCTTTACGAGGGTAAACCGGTGGGAACTCCAGATCCTGGAGCTTTCTGGAGGGTGATTTCCGAGCATAAGGTCAAAGCTCTCTTTACTGCCCCAACAGCTATACGGGCTATAAAGAGAGAAGATCCCAACGGGGAATTTCTGAAGAAGTACGATTTGTCAAATTTTGAGACTCTGTTCCTGGCTGGAGAGAGGACGGATCCGGACACCTATTTCTGGGCTACGAACCTGTTGCAGCGTCCCGTGATTGATCACTGGTGGCAAACCGAGACGGCATGGGCGATTGCGGGAAATTTCAGAGGACTTGAGTTCTTTGAGATCAAGGCGGGATCGGCCACCAAGCCTATGCCGGGTTACAATCTCAAGATTCTGGATGCTTCAGATGGGAGGGAGCTTCCTCCGAATGAAAATGGCGTTATCTGTATCAAGCTGCCATTGCCACCGGGCAATCTTCCGACACTCTGGAATGATGACAGGCGTTTCGTGGAATCCTACATGAGTCTTTATCCCGGTTATTATCTGACAGGTGATGGCGGTTACATCGATGATGATGGATATGTGTTTGTAATGGGCAGAATCGATGATGTCATCAATGTAGCGGGTCACAGGCTTTCTACTGGTGGAATGGAGGAAGTCCTAGCAAGGCATCCTGCAGTAGCGGAATGTGCAGTGGTAGGAGCTTACGACAACTTGAAGGGGCAGGTTCCAGTTGGTTTTGTAGTATTAAAAGCAGGCATATCCCAAGACAGGGACGAGATCCTGAAGGAACTTGTTCAAATGGTGCGCAACGATATCGGAGCTGTGGCGTCCTTCAAGAAAGCTGTTGTAGTAGACAGACTTCCCAAGACCCGCTCTGGGAAGGTTCTGAGAGGAACCATGAGAAAAATAGCAGATGGAGAGGAATATTCTGTTCCATCGACAATAGACGATCCGTCAACTCTCCAGGAAATCGGGGTAGCTCTAAAAACTATCGGTTATGCTGTCGAGTAACCAGTGTCTGAAGGGAACAGGGCGTTACTTTGGGATACCAACATGTCTCTCAAGGTAACGCATCCCGAATTTTTCAGTTTGTGGGCCAGGTATACGAACAGGTAAGCCGTCTGGACAGCGTCTTCCAGGGCGTCATGTTTCTCAAACAACGGCAAATTGTATCTCACGGCCAGTTTATTGAGATTGAACGAATTTTCAAAAGGGTCATCCGAATAGGAATGCCGCCGCCTGTATTCCTCCAGGGACTGAGCCAGTTTCAGGGTATCAAGCCACAAATTTCCGAGTGTTCCCCCGTAATGCTTCTTGCAGGCCTTTCCCAGAAAAGTCAGGTCAATTTTGAGAAAATGTCCGACCAGGATTGCTCCCTTACAATAATCTAGGAAATCTGGCAGTGATTCCTCCAGAGGAGGGGCCTGTTCAATTTGTTGAGGAGTTATCCGGTGGATCAGGGTCGTGTCTTTTGGAAGAGGTGTAGACGGACGCGCATAGCAGAAAAAGCTGTCACCTAAAAGTATGCGCATATCCCTGACGCGCACCGCTCCGATTGATACAACTTCCCCATTTTTGGGATCCAGGCTGGTCAATTCGGTGTCCAAAACAACATAATCGTAACTCTCAAAAGGCCTGTCTCTATCAAGGGTCTTAAAATAACTCCTGTTATCAGCTATTAAAGGATGCTTCTTAAGTCCAAGCCATTCTAGAAGTTTTTTCACTTTCCAGACTCATCATTCAAGGACGCGGAATTCGTTTTTGAGGTAGCCCTGGAGCCTGTTTATGACTTCAAACGCCTGCTTCAGGGTTCGTTTTTCAGAATCGCTCAACTCACTCGGGTCTATATAGTTGTCGGGCGGGGATCCATCTTCTATCAATCTCAACTGGTGGACAAGCCTGATCTGCATCTGAAATTCATAGGCTTCCCTGATCTCGGCATAAAGCTCTCGTGGAATGAGGTCATTGTCTCCAAGTCGCTGAATGCGAGCAAGCGTATTTGTGTCTCTGAGTCC
>CAZIVV010000164.1:0-1584 GCA_964542775.1 uncultured Desulfomonile sp. | reverse complement strand
ATTCAGGAGACACCAGGTAAAGAAGAGCCCCATAGGGCTCAAGTAAATTCGCAATTTTTGTTCTCAAAGCTATTTTGAAATTCGATGAAAGCGCGTCAACAGCAAGAAACTCTTTTATACTAAAGGGAACCTCTAAAAACTAGCGTTTTCTGAATCAGTAAATGGTTGTCTTGGTTTTTTGAAACGATACCCCTGGAATCTCTCCTAAAGTGATGGTTTTTGCATAGTATTTCCTTCGAAAACCACTGTTTCCCTGGATTTGGGCATGGTTATCCTGCAGCAGGCAATCCACGGATCAAAATTTCGTACCTGCACAGGTTGTAGATCAGGTTGGTCAGCCCAATGTTGAACTTCGCCCGCGCAATTCCGATACTGCGGACGGTAATCCCACGCATGGTCCCAGTCATGTATCCAAAGACATGTTCAATGCGCGACCTGATCCTGGATTTTCTCCTGTTCTCTGTTTTCTGCTCTTCGCTCAATGGCCTGTTGCGATATCCTTTTTCATGGATTTGGTTCTCTATCCCTTTCGGAAGCTTATCAGCAATGGGATTTCCGGAATACGCGCTATCCGCGTACAGCACCTTATCCTTTTCATCCATCAACTCAATCAGCGCCTGGCTGTCATGTACTGAAGCATCTGTTACTGAGTAACCTGTAATCAGTTTACTGTCCGCATCCGCCTTGACGTGATCCTTGTAGCCAAAATGCCGTTCCTTGTTCTTTATTGTCCAGCGTGCATCGGTATCTTTCTGCCGGACTTTGTTGACATTCTCAGGTTTCTCCCAACCCTCAGGCGTCTTGCCTTCCTTGATCTGCCGGTTCTCTTCCCGCGTGTTCCGCTGATGCGGCGCTTCCACAAACGTTGCGTCAACAATTGTTCCTTTGTGTGAGATGATGCCCTGCTGCTCCAACTGAAGGTTGAAGCTGTTGAACAATTCCTCCATTACATCTGCTTTCACCAGTGTGTCCCGGAACAGCCAGATCGTCTTCGCGTCCGGAACTCGGTCCCCCAGTGACAGCCCCAGAAAACGCATGAAGCTCACCCGGTCGTTGATCTGGTATTCCGCCTGGTCATCCGAGACATTGAACAGCCGCTGAAGGATCAAGATCTTGAACAAAAGCAGGTAGCTGTAGGGTGGCCGTCCTCCCACACCTTTTTGCTCCTTCGCAAACACTCTGTTCAGGATGCCTTCAAACATATGCCAGTCAATGACACAATTCAGTTTCTCCAGCGGGTCTCCCAGTGCGCTTAACTTCTTCAGACGATTGCTCTCGTCAAATAATCCAATCTGTTTCATGACTCTATTTTACCAAAAACCAACCAGTCTTGCTTGAGTTTTTAGAGGCGACCTTACGGTAATCCCGCGTGCCTTTAGGTTTGCAATGATGTCAAACAGGCAATCCAGTTCATTTTCCGTGAGCGTTGCAGATGGCTCGTCCATGACAATCAAATCGGCGCTGAAAGACAGTGCTTTGCAAATTTCGACAATCTGCTTCTGGGCCATGCCCAGGCGAGAGACTTCCTCATCGATGTCCAGGTTGATGTGAAGTTCGCTGATGAGCTTCTTTGCCTCTCCTCGC
>CAZIVV010000163.1:0-3529 GCA_964542775.1 uncultured Desulfomonile sp. | reverse complement strand
TAGACCCCCCCAACACCTCATGGTCAATAGAAAAGTTTGAAATAACTCCAAAAAAGATGATAACATCTTTAAAATGAGAAAAAGGCTCCTTACATTTTACCTCTGCCTGTTCTTGCAAATCCTTGTTCCACATTCCTGTCTGGCTGGAGACTCAACTCCCGTCTCCCCAGATGAATTGGCGCAACATGAACTCTTTATGACCAAGGCTCCTGAGCTTGCTAGGCCGTCCGGTCTACGGGGTAACCATCCAGTCAGCTCTGTGCCGGTAAGAGACGGTCGTCTGGTAGCCACTTCCCAGGATACCGAAATCACGGACGGGGATGTTGAAGAAGCCCCGCAATCGTTTTGAAGATGGGACACGTCACAGGACCGTAAACGTTTACATTCTCCCGCACAACTGTCACGATAGGATAGATTAAAATCCTCTCTGAGAAAGTCTTCTCATGACAAAGGCAAAATTTAATTTTTCTGAGAGCTTTCATTCTGTTGGCGCCGTAGGCAGATGTTTTGAAATCCGGTTGGTTGCAGCCATTTTATGCTGCTTCATACTGTCAAATCTCTATCCGGAGGCTGTTTCAGGAGCCATTTCCAGCGAACCGTTTAGTGTGGTGATAATCAATTCTTATCACCAGGGATATAGCTGGTCCGATAAGGAGATTACCGGATTTTTGAAACGGATGCGAGAGGTCTATCCACTTATTGATCCGCCCATAGAACACCTTGATTCGAAACGTCATCCAGGGGCAGACAATTTTGAAAGTTTCAAGGACAGGCTGCTACACAAGTATGGAAGACATCGGCTTGACTTGGTTGTGGCTTTCGACAACCCGGCCATGGAATTCCTCAAGCGGTATAAGAATGAACTGTTTCCTAGAACTCCAGTCGTTTTTGGAGGAATAAACGATTTTAACAAGTCCATGCTCGAAGGGATGCCGGACACCACAGGCGTGGCGGAAATCATGGACTTTGAGAAAACGCTGGAGTCCGCCCTGAAAATCCACCCCAATACCAGGGAAGTCCTTGTAATACACGATTACACCGAAAGCGGAATGGCTGTCAGGAAGGAATTTGAGGAACTGTTGCCCAAATTTTCAAGACGTCTCAGATTCCGTTTTTTGCCCCCGACTACCGTTGATGAAGCCGTCAAGGAGATTAGTTCTCTTTCACCTGACTCACTCGGACTGATACTAACCTACTCTACTGATAGATTAGACCGCAGCCTCTCCCTGCCAGAGAGCACTCGGATGCTCACCCAATCCAGCCCAGCCCCAATATACTCTATGCATGAGACGAGACTGGGATACGGCATAGTCGGAGGCCAACTCATAGGAGGCGTAGGGCATGGTAGAAGAGTCGGTGATATTGCGATACGGGTCCTTTACGGGGAGAAGCCCGAATCAATTCCAGTGGACATGTCAGGTGGGTCCATTCCAATGTTCGATTATTCCCAGTTGGAGCGATTCCGAATCTCCATGGATTCTCTGCCGCGTGGAAGCATAATAATAAACGAGCCTGAGTCGCTCTGGCATCGCTATCGAACCCTGATCATTAGTACTGCAACAGTTGTCACCCTGCTCCTGGTTGTGGTGTTTTCATTGGCCACATCGTTGCTTAGACTTAAAAAGGCCCAGAAAAAGGTTTCAATAAGCGAGGCCAAATACAGGCGTTTCGTGGAAACAGCCAACGAAGGTGTATGGGCAATGGACGGCAATTTCGTTACCACTTTCGTGAACCAGCGAATGGCAGACATGTTGGGTTATCCGGTTGAAGAAGTGTTAGGCAAGACTGTTGATTATTTCTTTTACCAGGCGGATTTGCCGGACCATAGGCATAACATGGAGTTACGCCATCAGGGAAAAGATCAATCTTATGTGAGGCGATTCAGAAGGAAAGATGGCTCTACTCTTTGGACTACGGTTTCAGCGACTGCTTTAAATGATCCCAAAGGAAACTTTTTAGGGTCATTTGCCATGTTCACAGACATTACTGAAAGTAAACAGGCAGAAATCCAGCGTTCCGAAATGCAACAGCGTCTGGAGATAGCCCTGGAGGCTGGAATCATAGGCATCTGGGATTGGCACGTAGAGACGGGAGACTTATATCAAGACAAGTACTGGCTGAGACAACTCGGTTATTCAGAGGGAGAGGTTGAAAACCGGATCGAATCGTGGTCCGACAGAATACACCCTGATGACAAGTCAAGGGTGATGGAAATGTTGAATGGATATTTGAGGGGTGATCTGCCGGTCTATGAGGCTGAACACAGGCTCCGGACCAAGTCAGGCGAATGGAAATGGATTCTGACCAGCGGCAAGGTATTGAGATGCGATAATTCCGGTAAGCCTCTTCGAATGCTAGGGACCCATCTGGACATACACGATCGGAAACTGTTTGAAGAAAAACTACGTCAGAGCGAGGAACGTTACAGGACAGTCGCTGACTTCACCTATGGCTGGGAGTACTGGGTAGACTCCGATGGCAATTTCTTGTACTGCTCGCCTTCATGTGAACGTATAACCGGCTATTCAGCCCAGGAATTCCTCACCGATCCGGATTTAATAAATCGAATTGTCCATCCGGATGACCGATCCGACATGTTGGACCATTATCATGAAATGAGAAAAGTTTATGCCGATTCCGCAGGAGGGAAGGATTTCCGCATCATTTGCCGTGAAGGGCAAGTGCGCTGGATTGGTCATGTTTGCCAGCCCGTTCGCAAGGAGAATGGAGAATTGGCAGGCAGGAGAGGCAGCAATCGAGACATCACGGAACGCAAATATGCGCAAGAGACCCTGGAAGCTGAAAAAGACAAGCTCAGAGGAATACTTCACTCCATGAAGGACGGAGTGTACATAGCCAATGCTTTCAACGAGGTAGAGTATGTCAATCCCGTTATAGAGGCCAGTTTTGGGGAGGTAGGTGGCAGAAAATGCTACGAATATTTCCACGATCGTACGGCGCAGTGCCCGTGGTGTAAAAATAAACAGGTTTTCGCTGGAGAGTCTGTCACATGGGAGTGGTACTCTGAAAAAACGGGAAAGACCTACGAACTCTTTGACACACCGCTCAAGAACAGTGACGGTACAGTTTCCAAGCTGGAAATTTTTCATGACATTACCGAACGGAATAAAGCTGAACAGGCTGTCAGGAGGAGTGAAGATTTTCTAAATCAGATATTGGAAAACATACCCAACATGATTTTCGTCAAAGACTCATCGGAACTCCGTTTTCTTCGCTTCAACAAGGCCGGGGAAGAGTTGCTGGGCTATTCGCGGGATGAACTGTTGGGCAAGAATGACTATGACTTTTTTCCGAAAGATCAGGCCGACTTCTTTGTCTCCAGGGATAGAGCGGTGCTGAACGGCGGAAAGTTGCTGGAGATTCCTGAAGAGGAGATACTGACCAGACATAAAGGTAAACGCATATTGCGCACGAAAAAGATTCCAGTCATTGAAGCAGACGGTTCTGCTAAGTTCCTGCTGGGTATTTCCGAAGATATTACTGACGTCAAACTGTCGGAAGAGAAGAA
>CAZIVV010000162.1:0-2811 GCA_964542775.1 uncultured Desulfomonile sp. | reverse complement strand
ATCACAGGTCGCCCACCTCGAAAAACTCTCCGACGCTGTGGACAACCTCTGGAGGAAACATATATCCGCTCTCGGCAAGATTCGGGACAGGACCACCGATGACATCGTCGTATTCGGACAGAACAGCTCCGCAAAGGTCAGGCCGCCAACCACAACTGAATATAAGGACAAAATACAGGAACAGGAAATCCTGTCACGCAATGTCCGCAACTCTTCTCCTTACCGGCGGCTCAAGCTCGTCATGGACTACTGGCTCGCACTGTGGTTCTGGCCCATTCAAAAGGCCGATCTATTGCCCACACGTGAAGAATACATGCTCGAACTGTCACTCATACTCGAGGGCAACCTGTATTCCGACAGCGATCCCGCAGAGGGTCAGTTGAACCTCCTACCCGAAACCATGCCAAAACAGGAAGCGCAGGACCTCCTGGACGAATTCGGCTTCGTCGATGTGGACAGGCTCTGCTCGCAGATGCCCAGGCTCAGCATGGTCACCGAACTGGCCCAAAAATACCGATTCCTGCACTGGCCGCTGGAATTCGCAGACCTCTTCGATGAGCGTGGCGGCTTCGACCTCATAGTCGGGAACCCGCCATGGATAAAGGTCGAATGGGAAGAAGGCGGTGTCATGGGTGATGTTGAGCCCATGTTCAACCTTCGCAAATACTCCGCATCGGAACTGGCAAGGCTCAGAGCGGAAACGATTAAACGCTTCGACATGAAGGAACAGTACTTCGAGGCCTTCGAAGAAGCGGAAGGGACACAGAATTTTCTGAATGCGGTCCAGAATTATCCGCTGCTGAAAGGAGTTCAGACAAATCTTTACAAATGTTTTATTTCGCAGGCTTGGCTATTGGTAAATAATCCAGGAATATCAGGGTTTCTTCATCCGGAGGGAGTCTACGATGATCCAAATGGCAAATCACTACGCCGTGCTATCTATTCAAGGTTGCGTTACCATTTTCATTTTCAAAACGTTAAGAAGCTTTTTGCCGAGATACTCCATTGGGTAACATATTCTGTGAATATCTATGGAGCCACGAGTCATGAAGAAAAATTTGAAACTATTTCATATGTATTTCATCCCAAATCAGTTGACGAATCATTCGATTACGTTGGGAAGGCTCCCGTTGGTGGAATAAAAACCGCTAAAGATACTTGGAACCTGGCGGGCCACGCCGATAGAATATTATCGGTCGATGGAGGACTTTTAGAAACTTTTGCAAGACTATACGATAACCCAGGAACTAGTCCACAGGAGGCTCGTCTTCCAGCCATTTATTCAAAACAAGTCTTGTCAGTGCTTCGAAAGTTTGCCGATCAGCCGAAAAGATTGGGTGATCTCAAAGGCCAGTATTATGCAACAGTGATGTGGGATGAAACAAACGCTGTCAAGAAAGACGGCACAATCAAACGCAACACATCCTTTCCGGAAAAGATCGACCACTGGATTTTGTCCGGGCCTCATTTTTTCGTAGGCAACCCATTCTACAAATGTCCCAATAGGGTTTGTAACAAGCACCATGATTATACAAGCATCGACCTGACCGCCATCCCTGATGATTACATGCCTCGGACGAATTACGTGCCGGCGTGTGATCCGCAGGAATACCTGAAGAAGACACCGAGGGTCCCGTGGGGGGATAACAGGCCGGTGACGGAGTTTTATAGGTTAGTTTTCAGAAGGAGGATGGGCGCAGTCTCCGAGCGAACTTTGATTGCAACTCTGATGCCACCGCATGTAGGTCATGTTCATCCGGTTCTCAGTTTGTCTTCTGATGATCTCCAATTGTTGGTAAAATTCGGCACACTTTGTGGTAGCCTTGTATATGATTTCATTGTTAAAACAACTGGTCGAAGTGATCTTTACGAATCAACATTGGCTAATTTCCCATTTCCAAACCTTGATGAGTCTGCCAGCGTGCGTTTCTTGATGCTCTGCGTGATCACTGATGATTTTTCTGCGTTGTGGAAAGGACTGTGGGAAAAGAATTTCCGGAATAGTTTGTGGACAAAAAATGATGAGCGTCTTCATGACGATATTTTTCTAAAATCTAACTCGCTATGGTCGAGAAACTCCTCTCTTCGCACCGACTATGAACGTCGCCAGGCTCTGGTCGAGATAGACGTGTTGGTGGCGATGGCGTTGGGGTTGACGCTGGACGAATTGAAGACGATATACCGGATACAGTTCCCGGTGTTGAGGCAGTATGAGTCGGACACGTGGTATGACCGTCGTGGCAGGATAGTGTTTACGCCGAACAAGGGATTGACGGGAGTGGGGTTTTCGCGAGCGGAGTGGGATCAGATCCGGGACATGAAATCCGGCACGGTGGAACGGACGGTGATGGACGACACCATACCCGGTGGCCCGTATGAGCGACTGATAGTGTATGAGGCCCCATTCGACAAATGCGACCGTGAGCGGGATTACGCGACGGCGTGGTCGGAGTTTGAGAGGCGAAACGTAGGGCGGGCCGTGCCCGCCGCCGGTATCACCCCATAATTATGATTGAAATGACCGTACCGGTTAAATGGCGGATAAAAATGATGTATTCACACAAGAGTTGGGATGAAAACCCGGAATGTGGAGTTTTCAAGATTAAACGGCGGCCACAGACCGCCCTACGATGGCCTTGAAGAAATGTAAGTACTGTAATAAAATGTTCGTTGAGGAATATCACTGAGCCGCCTGTTTTGAACTGTTTAAACGAAGGTAGGGTGTTAGATGATAAACTCGGTCATTATCCAGAAACTGGAAGATGAGATATCCAGTCTGACCCGTGAAGAAAAGCTGGCTCTGCTCCAAAA
>CAZIVV010000161.1:0-2361 GCA_964542775.1 uncultured Desulfomonile sp. | reverse complement strand
TTCTTTGAAGATGTCGCTAAGTGGGAAGACCTGCGGATGCTCTGTAACCCCGAATCATCGGCAGAATTGGACGCCGAGATCTATGGGAAGATAATCTCCGTCACACCGCTCGAAAATGGACATGAAACGCTGGTCCGTTTCACCTCCGTTTCAGCAAAAGCCTACAGGATGCTCAGAGAATTGCTTGTTCCCAGCTCCGAACATTAGTCAGGGTTGTCTGAGCAACAAACGGCCCTTATGATCTTCTTTGACATTCCACGGCGGAATATATGTCTTGACATGAATGCCACTAATACTTAAACAATGAATCGTTGAACAGAATTTCCGAATGATCGTCGGTGTACTCAACCGGTAGAATTTCTGGGTGATTGTAATAACATCTGCATTACCCTAACCAACAAAATAGAGGGGTGTGCGATGCAATGCCCGAACTGTAAGTTAGAGAACCCAACGGATTCGCAATTTTGCCAGGACTGTGGCTCCACTCTTCATGGCACATCATCGACGGTCGAAAGCCTTCCCGAACCACCCACAGGCAGCGTCACTCTTGAGCTTAATCAGAGGGAAATTGCTTCTCTATCTGAGAGTCTCCCAGATCACAAACCGACTGTTTTATATAGACACATCACGTCCGAGATGGTGGGAAGAGAAAACGAACTCAGTATGCTTGAGTTTCGGATCATCAAGGCCATCATGGGCGAAGGGTCGGTGGTGGATGTTGTAGGTGACGCCGGCATAGGAAAGTCACGTCTCATAGCAGAGACCAAAAAACTTGAAGTGATGAAAAAGGTGACAATCCTTGAAAGTCGGGCTTCATCAAGTGGAAGAAATCTCAGCTTACACCCGGGCATTGATCTTTTCAAAAACTGGGCGAAGATATCCGACAGTGATTCCGAGACGACTAAATCGGAAAAGCTCCATGATTCCATAAGATCAATAAATTCGGATGTCACTGCAGAAATTTTCCCTTTTGTTGCCACACTTATGGGACTGAAACTGACTGGAGCACATGCTGAAAGGGTCCAGGGCATAGAGGGCGAAGCTCTGGAAAAGCTCATTTTCAAGAACGTCAAAGAGTTGCTTTTTCAAGGGCTTCAATTGGGACCGATTGTAATCATCATTGAGGACATCCATTGGGCAGACGCCAGCTCCATGTCCCTTCTGGCTTATCTTTATCCTGTTGCTGAAAAACACGGAATCGTATTCATCAATGTATTTCGGCCCGGCTACATCCATACCGATTACGCTAACGTCAAGCAGGTAGGATCAAAACTCAATGTGCCGCGGCTGGAAATAGAAATCCAACCTCTGGACAATGGTGAGAGTGAGACTCTGATCGACAACATGCTCGTGTCCAACCCCTTTCCTCAGGCTATCAAGCTCAGAATCATAGACAGGGCGGCAGGAAGTCCCTTTTTTATCGAGGAACTAGTTCATTCTCTAATTGACGAGGGGGCTGTGATTAGCCGGGATAGCGGATTTGAGGTTACCGAGCAGATCAACAGTGTCTTCATACCGCCAACAGTGAACGGTTTGCTGATGGCCAGAATTGGCAGGCTTGATCATCAAACGGGGGAACTCTTGAAGATTGCGTCAGTGCTCGGAAAGAGTTTTTTCGGAAGAGTGCTCCAAGATGTAGCAGATTCAGTTGAGGACATTGAAGGCAGGTTGGCTCATCTCCAATCTGTGCAGTTGATCCGGGTTCGCACAAACATGGGAGAACAGGAGTATCTGTTCAAACATGCCCTCATTCAGGAGGCTGCATACGAGTCAATGCCTGTAGTGAGACGAAAACAGGTTCATTTGAGTGTGGCCAAGTCCATGGAACAAACGCTTGGTGATGGGGCTCAGGAATGTTACGGCCTCCTGGCTTACCACTACGGAAAAGCTGAAGTTATGGATAAAACGGAGGAATTCCTCATTAAAGCCGGAGAGGAATCTCTGAAGTCATCTGCGTCGAATGAAGCTCTAAGCTATTACCAGGAAGCGCTGAACCTTTATCTGTTGCATAAGGGTGAAAATGCTGATCCTCAAAAGATAGCAATCCTGGAAAAGAACATAGGACAGGCTTTTTTCAATAGAGGCCTTTATGCGGATGCTGTAGCGCATTTTGACAAAGCCCTCAACTACTATTGGGGTGAGTTGCCGACCAGTTCAGTGTCCAGCGCTTCCAAGCTCTTGTCAAGCCTGGTGAAATTCATGGGCGCACTATATTATCCAGCCTACTGGTTTAAAGAACTCCCGACGCCAAAGGATGTAGAGACAGTAGAACTTTATTACAAGAAAGCTCAGGCCTTGGCACTGATTGACCCAAAGCGTTTTTTCACTGAATTCTTTTTTTTCCACGCCACGGCTGTTCGA
>CAZIVV010000160.1:0-1552 GCA_964542775.1 uncultured Desulfomonile sp. | reverse complement strand
GATGTCATCTCCTGCACATTTTTCCAATAATTTATCAAGAATTTCTGCATCTTTTGCTCCTTCGGAAAATCCTTGGACAAAGCCACTATCAACATTTATTCTATTTGGATTGTCCTTCGAGCAGCCATCGCAAAGGGATATGTTTTCTTCACGTGCAAGGGAATATAGATGATCGGCCTGAATATGTTTAAACATGTCTCCCGAGATGGCATTCACCGAATGAGCGATTCCTTTTTCATCTACTATTTCAACCATCCTTGTCTGGAGATAGTTTCCTTCACTGCCCTCATTATTTAATGCATGCATATTAAGGGTTAATAGTCCAGATATGCTTATAGAGTTTATTTTCATTTGATTTCACCTTCTTTAATTTCAGTACTATTTGATTCATCCGTTTCTTTGACATCTCTTGCATATCCGTAGGCTAAGAGAAGCATTCCAACCAGGAATGAGCCGTAATTCTTGATTAAGTTTAGAACTTGGTCCAGATCTCTTGTTGTTATATTTTTTCTTCTTTCTTTATTCTCTTCTGCATGTCTTGCATTTTCTGCGTTATATTGTTGGACAAATTCCGATATAGCAATAACCAGCTTGTCAGGCTGCTCTGCTACTCGCTTCCAATCCTGGGCTAATCCATACTTGATATCCCAATCTCGCCTGCCTTGTGCTTTACGATATTGTGCATTAACAGTGGCTCTTCGTATAGCGGATGCCAAATTCAAAAATCCTTCATCAGATATTATCTCAGAGTAATCCTTATCGACCATAAAAATCCTCCTTAGGTTTTGAACTGTAAATTGCATTACCCATTTGTTTTTCTCTCTCCTCTGCATGACATATGTTCCAAAAAGTGATAAAAACTCCAGAAAATGCCTATAATCTCCTGAGGATAGAAAATTACGATAATCCTGGAGAAGGGGAATATCACTGGAGATCTCTTCTTGAAGAGCACCAATGCATTTTCCGTGCTCATCTAAAATATCCATAAATTCATGCGCGGTTTTATTATCATCGATTGTGAACCATCCAGGCAACCCGATGAATGAATAGTTCATCAGTGAAGCAGCCGTTCCCATGCTTTTAAAATAGGCCTGATATAATCCTTCGATTACCTGGTTGGGACGCCTATTTAGCATCTTGAAAGAACCTTTTTCTTTATCGTATTCTTCTGAATGATTGACTAGAATTTTAGCAAGACTGAGCGTAGCCTGAATATCCAGTTTTATTCCGCCCCATAAATTCATTTTAAAGAGATCATTATGTATCGATACCACGGAATTATATGAGATATCCTTAGGAACTATAACTAAAAACTTAAAATCATCTCCATTCCTATATGGAAGCAGGAACTTAAACATGCCACGATACTTCATCCATTCTGAAAACCAATCGATGAAATCAGACGGCAGTCCAGACTTGCCTGTAGAATCTGGCTTTGACCTATTGACACCTTTACCGCCAATTGGTAGAAGAACCTGAGATCCAGATACGATTTTGTCAAGATCATCAGAACTGCATTTCTCAAAGCATGGATCTGACAGGTGCCTAAGGT
>CAZIVV010000159.1:0-69115 GCA_964542775.1 uncultured Desulfomonile sp. | reverse complement strand
GTAGTAATTGAGACTGGCGTACACAATACGTGAAAAAACAATTTTGGCAGCCAACGGCGAGGTTGAGTTCGCATTAGCGGATTTTTTTGGGTTTTACCTTATGCCTGAAAACATGATACTGTCGATGACTGCTAAATCACCGGATGAAGAAAGGATCCTTCGTTGATAAAACGCTACACCAGAGAAGAGATGGGCAAGATCTGGGAACCGTCAAACCGTTACCAGAAGTGGCTGGATATTGAACTGGCGGTTTGTGAGGCCTGGACAGAAAGGGGCATAATCCCTCGAGACAGTATGGAGCGGATTCGAGCCAAAGCGGCATTTGATGTTGAGCGAATTGATGAAATTGAGAAGATTACACGCCATGATGTAATAGCCTTCACTACCAGTGTGGCCGAATTTGTTGGAGAGGATTCGCGATTCATTCACCGCGGTTTGACTTCTTACGACGTAGTGGATACGGCCTTGTCACTTCTGCTGCGTGAAGCCGGACTTCTAATCCGTGACGGTCTGGTGAGGCTTCTGGACGCGCTCAAACACAGGGCTTTGGAACACAAAGATACCGCTATGGTTGGCAGATCGCATGGAATTCACGCTGAACCGATTACATTCGGGCTTAAGTTGGCAATGTTCTACTGTGAGATTCAAAGAAGCCTAAAGAGGTGGGACGCGGCGATAGAAACGATCTCAGTCGGAAAAATATCCGGAGCGGTAGGAACATTTGCGCACCTGGACCCTGACATGGAGGAAGATATTCTGGCTAGACTCGGATTGAAACCTGCAGAGGTCTCGAACCAGATTCTACAGAGGGACCGGCACGCCGAATATTTTACAAGCCTGGCCCTGATGGCCACAAGTATCGAAAAGATAGCTCTCGAGATAAGAGGTCTTCAGAGGACCGAAGTCAGTGAAGTCGAAGAATTCTTTCACAAGGGACAAAAAGGATCTTCGGCAATGCCTCACAAAAGGAACCCAGTGCTGACTGAGAACCTCTGTGGACTGGCGCGAATTATACGAAGCAATGCCATCGCCGCCATGGAGAATGTCCCGCTGTGGCACGAGAGAGACATCTCTCACTCTTCCGTGGAGCGAGTTATTGCTCCGGACTCAACTATCCTGGCAGATTTTATGTTGGACAGAATGACATTCGTCATCAAGAACATGAGAGTCTTTGAAGATCAGATGAAGAAAAACCTCGAAAGCGGCAGAGGTCTCATTTTTTCGGAGTCAATTCTGATTAAACTCGTCGATCGGGGGCTGACCAGAGAGGCGGCTTACGCCATAGTCCAAAGAAACGCCATGAAGGCCTGGGAGCAAGGACTTGAATTCAAGGCTGTCCTCTTGACGGATCAGGAACTGTTGAAATTCCTGACCAATGATGAAATTGAGAGTTCTTTTAATCTGAAACATGCCCTTCGATGGACCGATAAAGTCTTTCAGAGAGTATTTGGTCTGTAGAGCACGCGATTTATGGGCCACCGCATGGGAAAGATCCTCATGCCGGCCTGGTTTCCACAAAACAAATTTGCCTTAAGTCATTCGGCATAATCCGACCTAACACGGATCTATCCACGAGAGCTGCGGCGAGTCCCGCAGCTTTTATCTTTTTGCTCCAATGTAAAGTAAACTAAACTCTGACTAAAAAATTAAATATAAATGACGGTAGGATAAAAATATTTATTAACATAAGGAATAAAACATGCTATGAACAAGCCGGGTCAGGTCACCCAGTTTAACATCGTTAATACGGGTGGTTATCCATTTTTCTATCCAGTAGTTTCCTTGTTTGTTTTGCCAACATAAAATACTATAAGGATATTAGCTAGATAAAACTATGTTGGAACTAAGAACACGCTTGGGTTACTGTTCTATAGGGGCCATTGACTTTCTGGAATGGTGACCCTCATAGAGTGCTGCTATACTGGTTTCGGGCGAAAAAAATTAAGCCAGGGCCATCATTCATGGGCAAAGTATAGAAAGCATCTGTATTCGTATCAACCTGAGTAAAAAGTCATTGCGATTAGGAGATTATGCCATGAGAATAGGCGACATTTGGTCCTTCCTGGCTGAAAAGTTCAATCATTCAGACAATAGTCTCAAAAGCAGTATACTGTTTAAAGAAGCTCCAGCAATTCCCTCTCATCGGGTCAAAAGCCAGAGGGGCTATTCGGTGGTGGTGATCGGAAAATCAGGGAAATCCCACCAGTATGACCTAACGCCAAAAATTATGGGCGCTCTGATGAGCTTGTCAGTTCTGGTCATTGTTCTTTCAGGCCTCGGCCTTTACAGCGGCGCAAAGTCTCTTCTGGTTGGGACTAACCCAAATGGCCATGATCTTGCGCTATCTGAAAAATTAACGGCGCTTCAGGAGGAATTAAGGAACAAAGAGGTGGCATTAGCGGTAAGAGAAAGCCGTCTTAAAGAACAGGCTTCCATGGGCGCTGCTGGGGGACCAAGGGATTTTGAACAGGCTTCAGGAGCCGCAGGATCCGGTAAGACATTTTCATCAGGAGAGCCTCAGGAATCATTACTGGCGTCTGTCACTCCCGCAGAGAGAACCGATAGTAGCCTTGATAGTTCCTTGGCGCATCCGGAATCCGGGCCAGATGACAAAGCAGTGACAGGGGCTCAGAAGCTGGATTCCGCCCGAAAATCACCCAAACTCGGCTCAGATACGGTTGCTGCTGTGGATCCCTCGTTAGAAAAAAAGAACATTGTGAATTTTAATACCCAGGATGTTGCTATATCAACGGAATCTCCAGGTGCAGGAACCCTCAGTTTCAGACTGGTTAAGGATCATCCCAATGTCTTGTTTTCAGGATATCTTTTCGTATTCGTGGAAATGGAGGACAAGCGCGGGGAAAACAAGATTTATGTATATCCTGATAAAACCAGACTTGGCGAAGGGGATCTGCCGTCAGACTTCAAGGAAGGCGAGAGTATCTCCTTTAAGTACAATTCCAGAGTGGAACTGCCTTATGGGGATATCCGGGCAGGAGCTAACCTGGCGCGAGTATCGATTCTATTGTATGGAGAGAACGGGAAGATAGTATTCCAGAGAGGCTTCGAAAAGAAAGAACTCGGAGTAACAAGCGCCTCTGGGAATAAACCCGAACCACCAAAACAGAAAACAGCGTCCGAGAAAAGGCGACCGCTTTGACGCTTCGCTGCGGTTTCAGAATGGACCGCAGTGGACCATTTCTTGCCGACTTAATGATAGCTGCCGGTTAGTACAGCGCCAAACTAACTGATTCGCGCAATCCTGTTCTGGCCGTCAACAAAAACATTTACTGAGTGATGGTTGCGACATTCAGCGTCATCCATGTGGACATAGGAACATATAATTACGAGGTCCCTGACTGAAACCTTTCGGGCGGCGGCTCCGTTCAGGCATATCACTCCCGAGCCTGCTTCTCCGTTGATCACGTATGTGGTAAACCGTTCCCCGTTGGAAACATTATAGATCTGAACCTGCTCATACTCTATCAAATCCGCTTCCTTCATGAGGTTCGTGTCGATGGTAACGCTACCCTCATAATCTACACAGGCTCCTGTCACTGTGGCTCGATGGATTTTTGATTTTAACATTACGCGTTGCATTTCCAAGCTCCGTAAAATAGCATTTACCGGAACGCCAATAATAGAAATGTCCCGGTCTATTTCTTCAAAAATGCTTACATTTGGAATATGGTCTGAAGCTAGCCCAAAATCATGTTATCGATTAGTCTGGTTTTGCCGATGCGGACAGCCAGCGCTAATAGAGAGTCAGTTCGGGCTTCTGCCAGATCCTCCAGTGTAACGGGGTCTACAATTTTTGCATAATCTATAACAGCGTCATGCTCTTTGGCTATTCTGTCCCTGACTGCCATCATGATCTTGCCCGATGAACTTTCACCCGCAGCCACCATCTGCTTGGCCATTACCAGGGAATCGTAGAGCGAGGTGGCCTGACGATGTTCAGCAGGGCTTAGGTACGAATTCCTGGAACTCATGGCCAAGCCGTCTGATTCGCGAACTATCGGACATCCGACTATTCTCGTGTCCAGGTTCAGATCCTTAGCCATGGAGCTAATCACCAGGAACTGCTGAAAATCTTTTAGTCCAAAATAGGCTCTATCAGGATGAACTATGTTCAGGAGTTTCAAAACGATAGTGGCCACTCCCCTGAAATGACCCGGCCTGGAAGCCCCACACATCGGCGCTGAAACCTTTTCGACATCCACAAAGGTCTGATAACCGGTGGGATACAGTTCAGTTGCCTCCGGATAAAACAGTGCGTCAACCCCCGCTGCCCGCAATTTGGCGCTGTCACCCTCATAATCCCTGGGATAACGCGCTAAATCTTCGTTGGGGCCAAACTGGGCAGGATTGACAAAAATACTCACTACTGTGCGACCGTTTTCAGCGCTGGACTTGTCAACGAGACTGAGGTGACCTTCATGAAGATATCCCATAGTCGGAACGAATCCTATATCCTCTGAACGACCTCTGGTATCCTTAGACCAGGATTTCATTTCAGAAATTGTTCGTAGTATGATCATTTCGTTTGCCCTAAACTAAAAAAGCCCTCCGGTAGGGAAGGCTTGGGTAAACAAGACTATAAACCTTCCGTCCCGGTCCATCAGGATCCAAGCGGTATGTATTTTCGATCATAAACAGAGTTTCCGGGTCTGATAGACTCCAGATTTCTGGTATTAGTATAGCCAGGTGTTTTCTCAGGTCAATCAATTAAATTAATGTTAAGAGTTTTTTTTGCCCCAATGTGAAATTTTGAGAAAAGGGGAGATCGATCAGTGGGCGGGTTGAATGCCGGTCCTCTGAGACTTCCCCCAGAACGGTCCTTCCGTCTGATCCTCGGAACCTGTTGCAGATATATTCATCGATTTCAGACAGGCTGATCGAAACTACAGTATCTAAGGAGAAAAAGTTTGTCGAAGCGCCTTTCCTGCAAAACCTTCTCCGAGGCCCAAAGACTTGACCATTCTATCGGGTTGTGACAATCAATAGTTGAATTACCGTTATGTAGATGTGGATTATGAAAATGGGTGAATCGATGAAATCACTGGTGTCCGTCAGAAGGTGCGGAGCTTATGAGCCAAAAGATCTCAGATCCAGAGTGGAGCAATTAATTGTGGATTGTGCCGAACAAGGAATGACGGTTAAATCCGGAGACAAGGTTCTTTTGAAGCCAAATCTTTTGAGATCGGCAAATCCAGAGCAGGCCATAGTCACACATCCTGTGTTTGTACAGGTAATTGCTGAAATTCTGATGGACATTGGGGCCAGGTTATATATAGGGGATAGTCCTCCATTGGGCAATCTTCAGCGTGTTCTTGTCAAAAGTGGCTACGATCAATTTTTGAAACGGCTAGACATCACCCCTGTTCCCTTTGTGACCAAAAAAACTGTCGAATATGGGGAGAGCCGCGTCTACAAGAGGATTGATCTGGCTTCCGAAATCTTTGAGTTTGATAAAATAATTAACCTGGCGAAATTGAAGACTCATTGCCAGATGACACTCACTCTGGCTGTAAAAAATCTTTTCGGTCTTGTCATAGGAACCGATAAGGCCTCATGGCATCTCAGGGCGGGTAAGGTAACCGACAATTTTGCCCATGTTCTATTGCAGATTTATGAAACCGCAAGGCCAGATTTCTCCTTTCTTGACGGAATACTGGCAATGCAGGGAAATGGTCCTAATAGTGGTGAGCCACGTCATGTCGGAATAGTGTGCGCCTCCAGGGATGCTGTGGCGCTAGACGCGGTGGTCTGTGGTCTGGTAGGATTTCCGCTGGATGCTTTGAGGACCTGCGTGCTGGGTCAAGAGATGGGATTGGGAAAGAGTTCCTCTGACAGCATTGAAGTCAGGGGAGATAGCCTGGAGGGTTTTCCACTGACAGATTTCAAGGCCCCAAAATCGATGTCCATGGCCTGGAACCTGTCGTACTGGAATCCCATCAGACGTTTCATGGAGAACCACATAGTCACGAAGCCGGAAATCGACCCCGAATCCTGCCAGAACTGTGGCATCTGCATGAGGCATTGTCCACCTCAGGCGATATCAGAGAGGCACGGCAGGATGGTCATCGACCGACGAAAATGCATCTCGTGCTTTTGCTGCCACGAGTTGTGTGGATCGGACGCTATCAGCATCAAACAGCCTCTGGCGGGCCGGTTTCTTTCAAAGTTAAGCCGATAGGCAACTGGCCGGTTCTGAGGCTAATCACTCCAAAATTCAGGGCTCCCAGACACAATTTGTCATAAACTGCTGGGTCAAGGCTGATAGCCTGAGTAGCCGACTTGCTGGAATGCGACTTCCAATCCCCAATGGTCAGCTTATCTACGACCGTGAAACAGCTCGCTGCCGGCCCCCGCATAAATCTTCCTGTCTGACTCGGCAATATTACCCTTTGGCAGCGGCCATTTACCAGGCTGTGGCTCAGGTCCTTCAGCCGCTACTCTGCCTGGGGATTTGTCGGCCATGACAGGTGTTTTTCGAATACTGCGCTCAGGAATGCTGAAACTGAATTCTACCGGGATATTGTTAGGATCAAACGAGTATATGGAGTAAATGAAACCGTGATCAACCATTTCAGAAACCCAAAAACCCGCCGACTCAAGTCTGTGCTTCAGTTCCCACAGATCATCAAGATGTTCAACTCCAAATGAAATGTGATCAAATGCAATCCTGCCTTTGAACGGGGCGCCATGATCCTTCTCCCGTATAGGTTCTGCTCCGTCCCATTCGAAAAAAGCTATTAAATCCTGGTCAGAGATTTCCAGGAAATAGTGACGATAACCCGGGCCTCCTATGCCTGCCACAAGACGCATTCCGAGGAGATCACGCCAGTAGCGCACTGTCTGGTCCATGTCACTAGTCACCATTGCTATGTGGTTAATACCTTGATACTTGATCATTGATCGACCATTCCTTCCCAAACTACGGTGTCTGGTTGATTCATCGGCTATTGAATAAGCATTTCCTATTGCTGAATATATACAACTCTGAACAGGGATCAATCCGCAAAAGAAAAATAAGTCTGATCGAGCCTTTCCCCGCCACCTCAGGAGTGGATAAAAATTGCTAAAGCTATTGACATTAAGTGTCAGAAAGTATACCCATATAGACTTAAAACTCTTACCGTAGAGTTACTGATCCGCTCCGGAATCAGTGCCTGAACACGGAAGAAAAAAACTCGAAAAGCAGTGTGAGATCGAAGTTACCATCTGAGAGGGCTTGACGGTTATCTGTTCCTGTGACGCCCGTGTTAGTGTCTCAAGCTGGCCATGGCTTTTTGGGTTTCCGCTGTTCTGCTTCAGCTTTCTGCGCCTGCTTGGAGAGCCGTTGGGAGAGTGGCGCCCAAACAGGTGTGATTTGATACCCCAAGTATAATTTGTTTGGCACGGAGCGTACAAACTTGAGAGGAAGAACACTCTTAATATGCTTAAGGATCTACTGGAAAAAAACCGAAAATCAATTCTGAAATCATGGTCCGATTTAATTTTCAAAACTTACGCCCCTGAGACTGCAGGCTTTCTTGCCAAGAAAACCAATGAGTTTGCCAATCCGGTAGGAGCGTCCGTCATCCATAGCACAGAGGGCATTTTTGAGTGGATAGTTAATGGGGCGCCAATTGACAAAAGAGCTGAAGTTGAATCTTTACTCGATGACATTGTCAGAATTCGGGCAGTGCAGCAATTTTCGGCGTCTGAAGCTGTAAGCTTCGTTTTTTTATTGAAAAAGGCTGTCAGAGATACTCTTTCAAAGGATATCAGGAATTTGAATCTGGTTGATGAATTGTATGAACTGGATTCGACGATTGATCAGCTGGCGCTCACCGCCTTCAGCATTTACATGAAATGTAGGGAGAAGGTGTTTGAAATCAGGGCGACTGAGTTGAGAAACCGAACCTCCAGAATTCTTGAAAGGGCTTGTATGAAATACGGAGCGCCTCACGAATGGTAGCGTTTCGGAAGCAGCAATCACAACAGTGTTAGAGCAATCGAGGTGGTCTAATGAACGCATGGGTTTCCCTATTAACGGCCCTGGTTGCGGTGGGAGCGTTAGCAGCGATCTCGTGGCTGGGGGTTACGGCGAGCGGATTGCAGAGCGTGTTTGGTGTTTACATACCAATTATCGCAATCGCCATATTTATTCTGGGTGTAGTTGGAAGGGTATTTGCCTGGGCCAAGGTCCCGGTTCCTTTTAGAATTCCAACCACCTGCGGTCAGGCAAAATCCTTGCCGTGGATAAAGGCCGATAACCTGGAAAGTCCTTACAACAGAGCTGGGCTTATCGGAAGAATGGCCTTGGAAGTTCTTTTATTCAGGTCCCTTTTCAGGAACACAAGGGCTGAATTGAGGGACGGGCCGAAGGTTACTTACGCTTCAGCTAAATGGCTGTGGCTATTCGGCATCCTTTTCCACTACTCTTTCCTGATCATCGTGATCAGGCATCTGCGTTTCTTCATGGAACCTATTCCGTCTTTTGTAGACGCCATTTCTTCAGTGGACGGATTCTTCCAGATCATGGTTCCAACGGTATTCCTGACAGATATCTTTTTCCTTGCAGCTGTGACGTACCTGTTCCTGAGGAGGGTAGCCCTTCCCCAGGTCCGTTACATATCTCTGCCCGCTGATTATTTTGCCCTCTTCCTGATCCTGGGCATAGGTCTGTCAGGTGTGCTGATGCGTCAGGTATTCAAGGTTGATCTTTTGGGAGTGAAAGAGCTTGCCATGAGCATTTTCACTTTGAAACCGATCATCCCGGCGGCAACCATTGGCCCCATTTTCTATGTTCACCTCTTCCTGGTAAGTGTATTGATCGCTTATTTGCCGTTCAGCAAAATCATGCATGCCGGTGGTGTATTTTTAAGCCCCACCAGAAACATGCGGAACGTTAACCGAATGGAAAGATATGTCAACCCATGGAACTATCCGGTTAAGGTTCACACCTACGAAGAATACGAAGACGAGTTCCGCCCAAAGATGAAAGAGGCTGGAATTCCGGTGGACAAGGAGTAACCATGAGTCTTGATAAACTGAAAAAACCTCAAGAGTTGATGAACATAGATCTCCAGAAGACTCCGGAAACAGGATGGCTTGAAACGCCAACCGTATTCAAGGATGGGACATTCAGTTACCCGGCGGCCCCCAAGAACATCAAATACCTGGGAATGGCTAATCCCAGGGAATGGTCTCCTACTGATGAAGACTGGAAGTTGCCTGAAAACTGGAAAGAGATCCTCTACAACGGATTTAAGGAACGACTCGCCAAATACCGTTCCTTCCGACTTTTCATGGATATCTGTGTCAGGTGTGGAGCCTGCGCTGACAAGTGTCACTTCTTTATTGGATCTGGTGATCCCAAAAATATGCCAGTCCTCAGGGCAGAACTCATCCGCTCCGTCTATAGGAAAGATTTCACCCTGCCTGGAAAGATATTCGGAAAACTTGCCGGAGCTCGTGATCTCACTATAGACGTGGTCAAAGAGTGGTTCTACTATTTTTATCAGTGTACCGAATGTCGCAGATGTTCGGTTTTTTGCCCTTATGGAATAGATACGGCTGAAGTCACGATGATAGGTCGTGAATTACTCAACCTTTTGGGTCTGAATATCAACTGGGTCATGGAGCCGGCCGCCAACTGCTTCAGAACCGGAAACCATCTCGGCATACCTCCCCATGGCGTTAAGGACATGTGGGAATTTATGACGGATGATATCGAAGACCTGACTGACATCAGGGTCAACCTTCCCATCAACAAAAAAGGCGCTGAGATACTGTTTGTGACCCCGTCCGGCGACTATTTTGCGGATCCCGGAACCTATACCTGCATGGGATATCTCATGCTGTTTCATGAACTGGGGCTTGATTACACCTGGAGCACATATGCGTCTGAAGGTGGAAACTTTGGTTTGTTCACGTCACATGAGATGATCAAACGATTAAACGCCAAGATTTACGCCGAGGCCAAGCGTCTTGGGGTTAAATGGATCCTTGGTGGCGAATGTGGACACATGTGGCGGGTCATGCACCAGTACATGGAAACTATGAACGGACCGGCCGATTTTCTGGAACAACCTGTGTCACCCATAACGGGCACCAAGTTTGAAAATTCGTCACAGACCAAAATGGTTCACATAACGGAATTCACTGCTGACCTGATCAAGCATGGAAAGCTCAAGCTTGATCCCAGTCGCAATGACAAAATCATTGGCACATTCCACGATTCCTGTAACCCGGCCAGAGCTGCTGGAATTCTCGAAGAGCCACGCTACGTGATCAAAAATGTTTTGAATAATTTCCATGAAATGCCCGAAAACACCATTAGGGAACAGACCTTCTGCTGTGGAGGTGGAGCCGGACTGGGAAATGATGAAAACATCGAAATGAGAATGAGAGGAGCGTTCCCCAGGGCCAATGCTGTCAGACATGTCAGGGACAAACACGGCGTAAACAGATTGCTCTGTATGTGCGCCATTGATAGAGCTACTCTCAGCGCCCTGACTGAATACTGGTGTCCAGAGGTTGATGTAGGTGGTATTCACGAACTGGTCGCTAACGCGCTTGTCATGACCGGCGAAAAAGAACGCACTCATGACCTTAGAGGCGAACCCCTAAGCGACGATTATGAGGAGGACGAGTAGAATGTATAACGCCGGAAAAATCTTAATAGGGATTATCATCTTCCTCTGTGTGTTTTCCGCTCCTTTTTGGTACAATTTTGGGAAAGCCTCAACATCAACTCCACCCAAAATTGAACTTGGCACGCAGGAAAAGCAGTGCGTGGAGTCAAAAGCATTTATGCAATCTTCTCACATGGTTCTTTTGGACCAATGGAGAGACGAGGTGCTGAGGGAAGGCAAACGCATATATGTCAGTTCTAATGGGAAGCAGTATCAGATGAGCCTTCAGAACACCTGCACGAAATGCCACACCAGCAAGGAAAAATTTTGTGATCGCTGCCACAATTACCTGAACGTGGCCCCCAATTGTTGGGACTGCCACCTGGCGCCGAAGGAAACACAATTACAGGCGGCAAGGAGTGACAAGTAATGGACGAAACAAGACGAGGGTTCCTTAAGATAGCTGGTCTTTCTGTTTTGGGTCTAGGGGCCAAGCCTGTGACTGACGCCGTGGCGGCAGGGCAGTCGAGCCCATTTGAATCGGACCCTAAGGCGCTAAAAGCCAAACGCTGGGCAATGGTTGTGGACCAGAAAAAATGCGCCCAGGCCAAGGAGGGATGCAAGGATTGCGTAGAGGCCTGTAATGTTGCGCACAACATTCCTCAGTTTGATAATCCCAAAGATGAAGTCAAATGGATATGGCAAGCTCCCTTTGAGAACGCCTTCCCGGGACAGGGCAATGAGTACCTGGAGGAGTTTATCAAGAAAGGTTTGAAAAACACCCCATTCATGGTTCTGTGCAACCACTGTGACAATCCGCCATGTGTGAGGGTCTGTCCAGTGAAGGCTACGTTCAGAAGGCCAGACGGCATTGTTGTGATGGATTATCACAGATGTATCGGATGCCGATTCTGTATGGCGGCATGTCCCTACGGCGCCAGAAGCCTCAACTGGCGTGATCCGCGCCCTTACATCAAGAAGGAAAATCCCGAGTATCCAACGAGAACACGCGGTGTGGTTGAGAAATGTAATTTCTGCTCTGAGCGATTGGCTGTTGGTCTTCAACCAGCCTGTGTGGCTGCGTGCAAGGAAAAAGCTCTAATCTTTGGAGATCTGGAAGATCCAACATCTGAGATAAGAGAAGTTTTGCGCACCAATTCAACGATTCAGAGAAAACCACAACTGGGCACGCGCCCTGAGGTCTATTACATACTGTGAGGTAGCCATGCTTGAAAAAGCTCTATCTGGAAGTAAAGCTTATTTTTACTGGTTAATGTTCCTGGTAATCCTGTTCAGCATAGGATTCGCATTCTATTTGAAGCAGTTGGGCTTCGGCTTGGGCATCACGGGTATGAGTAGAGACGTATCGTGGGGCCTCTACATTGGACAGTTCACATTCCTGGTTGGTGTGGCTGCCTCAGCCGTTATGCTGGTGCTTCCCTATTACCTTCATAACTACAAGGTGTTCGGTAAGATAACAATTCTTGGAGAATTCCTGGCTGTGGCTTCAGTAACGATGTGCCTGACATTCATCGTTGTTGACCTTGGACAGCCTGCTCGAGCATTCAATGTTCTGCTCTATCCAACACCCAATTCGGTCCTGTTTTGGGACATGGTTGTTTTAAACGGTTACCTGTTCCTTAACATAGTGGTGGGTTGGAGTGTGCTGGAGGCCGAACGCAAGGGTGTCGCTCCCGCCAAGTGGGTGAAATTCCTGATTTATGTTTCTATCCCGTGGGCAGTCAGTATTCATACTGTGACAGCCTTCCTATACGCGGGTCTTCCTGGAAGGGGTTTCTGGTTGAGCGCCATCATGGCTCCTCGATTCCTGGGGTCAGCCTTTGCCTCCGGCCCCTCTTTCCTGATTCTTATCTGTCTGATCCTGCGCAAATACACCAAGTTTGACGCCGGATGGGAAGCGATACAGACATTAGCCAAGATTATCACCTATGCCCTGATCATAAGTGTTTTCTTCGTGCTTTGCGAACTCTTCACCGTGTTTTATAGCCAGATTCCCGAACACATGCATCACTTTACGTATCTGTTCGTGGGACTCCATGGCCACTACGGACTGGTCGCATGGATGTGGGCTTCTGTAGTGCTGGCAGCCATTGCCTTGATAATAATGATCAATCCCAACACCAGGAATAATCCTACGACACTTGCAATTGGTTGCGCAGCTACCTTCCTGGCGCTGTGGATCGAGAAAGGTATCACTCTGGTGCTAACAGGTTACATTCCGTCTCCTCTGGAAACGGTTACGGAATATCATCCTACGGTTCCGGAAATCGCGATTGTCATTGGTGTTTGGGCCTTGGGTCTCCTTATTCTAAGTATCCTCTACAAGGTCGCTCTTGGTGTGAAAGAGGAAGTAGCCGCTTAGGAAGACCGGGTCATTTAGCTGTCTGAAGAAAAGGGCGATTCGAATTCCGAATCGCCCTTTTTTAATTGAGATTATATCGGACCATTGAAGTTCAAGCTGCCATGTGCAAACAGCAAATGCGTAAAATATTTGAAGGCGTTGAATTTGAACTGCTCAGGCTATTGACTGACAGGCTGTCTGGCCGTCTGATCCAGGGATCGGGACCTGAACTTCTGGGTCAATGCGTCTCTGACCTGATGAGAAGTCTGATTGAGGTATCAGATATAGAAAGGGGCAGTCCGTTTGTATTTACTGAAAAATCAGAATTGAGTGCGAGGCTGGCGAAATCTGAATTCGCGGGAATGGATATTCAGCTGATAGCCCGGTGCTATGAACGCCTCAACGGATTGTCTCTTTCCTGTGAAAACTCTGACAAACCGGTTCTGAAAGTGACCAGATCAACACGCCACTCCATGGGGCAATTTTACACCCCCGCAAAGGTTGCCCGTGAGATAGTCAGGCGTTCTCTTGACGCACTTGAACAGGAATCAGGGGCGGACTTCTCAGACATCAGTATTCTTGATCCCGCTGTTGGCGGAGGGGTGTTTCTGACCGAGGCCATCGAAGAAATTCGGCAGAGGTCGGAAAGCAATCCTTTGAAATGGACTCCTGTAGAGGCCATTTTACCTAAAGCGCTGCATGGGACAGATATTGACCCGGTAGCGACGCTCATTACCAAGGCGGCCATTGGCAGGAAGCTTGGATTCCGGGGCTCTGCGTCAGACGTTTCTCTACCCCATATCAGGGTCGGCAACAGCCTCATCGGTGCAGACAGATTGGCATTTGAGTCTTCCCAGAGTGTTCAGGAAGACAGCAGACTGATCGGAGATTCCCGTCATGGTTGTTCTGCCCATCAGCCACCTAGTTCTTCACCGCTCAAATACAGATTATTTGACTGGCCGGACGAATTCCCCCATGTCTTTCAGAGAAACAATCCAGGCTTCGATCTCATAATCGGAAATCCTCCTTACGAGGTCCTGTCCGGTAATCTGACTGGAAGGGCTCGCCTGAGAGAGGAAATTAATTACTATCGCGCCAATTATCAGTCATGCCATAGAAAAATAAATACTTACAGGCTGATGATGGAGAGGGCTGTCAATTTGCTTAGAAATGGAGGAGTACTCGGATTTCTAGTCCCTTCGACCATTCTGGCCGATTCTTCCGCTTCTATTTTGAGACTCAAACTTCTGACTGAATGTGAACTCCTGGAACTGATTACAATCCCTGAGAATGCGAGGCTGTTTGATGGAGTCACGCAGGCTTTCTCTATCCTGATCGCCCGTAGGGGAAGATCCTCCAGAAGGATCAGGCCAATGCTGTGGAGGGGACTCGAAGGCGAGGTCCCGGAAAAAGGCGCAGAGATTGACGTTGATATCCTGGATGAGAATGGCCTCAGGATTCCGATTCTGAGATCCGAAGCGGAAGGAAGACTACTCACCCTTTTATCTTCCCACCCTACACTGAGCTCGCGATTTGGGGATATCCCCCCTGTCAGGGCCCATCAGGGCGAAATAAACATGACCAATCAAAGGATGTGGCTGTCTGAAATCAATACCGGAATCAGACTGGTGAGAGGAGAACATGTAGCCCAATTCGAGATAAAACATCCTTCCATTTGTCCGGGCAGATGGGACTGGTTGAGAGAGGAAATAAAAATTGATCCAAAATTTAGTGTAAACCAAAAGATTAGAAATATTAAACAATTGAATGAGAATCAGAAGCCAGGTGGCAGGATAGTAGTAGCGCGTGTTGTCAACATGGACTCGCCTACTCGATTGAAGGCCGCATGGGTGAACAGGGAAACCTTTCTCGGCGACATGACCAATTATTTGGATAGAGTCATTATCTCACCTGATTTTACATTGGGGTTACTCAACTCCAGCCTTTTGAACTGGAGATTCAGAATAACCAGTGGCAATAATTATGTCTCGGCCGCCGAATTGGAGGCTTTGCCCATACCTTTTCAAAAACTTGAGCGCCCATTTTCCTCGCGAATCCACGCAGCGCCCGAATTACTCCACATGCTGATTTCTCTGACACCGTCAGATCTCAGGCAGGCCGTCCTCCACATTGACACCTGCATCGAAAACCTGGAATCAGAAGACTGCAAGGTGGGCACCATATGCAAAGGCATAGAACTGATTGTGTCGACGATCAGGAAACATTTAGCTCAGCGTGTGATTGAGCAGGAATCGCTTCGCGCATATACTTTAATTCTGGATGCCTTGGTCATCAGTCTCTATTCTGCCGAGGACTTTATTGGGTTATTCGACCCTCCCGCCAGTTCCCGGCTGAAGAAGCGTGCAGGTTGATTTAGACCATTTTTTTATTTGCTAAAAGAAAAATCCATGATAATAGTAAGAGGTTAACTCACACATCCCATTGCCTTTGGGGTCGCCAGGAATGGCGGAGAAGGGATGGAGGAAAAACCCGAAAAGGAGAATTAGATTGTCACTGGTTACGATGAAGCAATTGTTGGAAGCTGGCGTTCATTTTGGACATCAAACGCGTCGATGGAATCCCAAAATGAAACCGTACATTTTTGGCGCCCGTAATGGTATTTACATTATTGACCTTCAAAAAACCGTTCGACTGTTCAAGAGGGCGTATCAGTTTGTCCAGGATTCTGCAGCCACAGGTGGCGGTATTCTGTTTGTGGGAACCAAGAAACAGGCTCAGGATGCAGTTCAGGAAGAGGCCTTTCGATGCGGCCAGTACTACGTAAATCAGCGTTGGCTCGGTGGTATGCTCACTAACTTCTCAACGATCAAGCAGAGTATCGAACGTTTGAACAATTTGGGAGCCATTCTCGAGAAACCTGAGGAGACCAATTTCACCAAGAAGGAAATCGTTAACCTTACCCGGCAATATGACAAACTGAACAAGAACCTGGCGGGTATCAGGGAAATGAAGAGACTGCCTGGTCTCCTGTTTGTAGTAGATCCCAAAAAAGAAAATATTGCGGTTAAGGAAGCAAAAAAACTCGGAATACCGATTGTGGCAATTGTAGATTCAAACTGTGACCCGGATGAAATCGATTATGTAATTCCGGGAAATGATGACGCCATCCGGGCTATACGTCTATTTGCTTCAAAAATAGCCGACGCGTGTGAAGAGGGTAGGGCTATTCATGAGGCCTCCTTCAAGGAAGACGCCGGTGACGCTGAATATCCTGGCGGAAGAAGGCTTGAAGAGGCTGAAGCCGCTATTCGGGAAGATATGGGCTCTGATGAGGCTGACGAAGACGAACCCGAGGAATCCGAAGAATAACACGCCCAATTAGCTTCGGGGCTATTGGGGGACTCAATTTGTGGTCATCCAGGCAATGATCCTATGGGTTCTGATAAAATTTGCAGGTTCGTAAATGGACCTCGACTGTTAATTTTAGCCCGGGTTAAGGGCCAGTTTTGAATGAAAAAGTTTCCGTGACTACCCGAACAAGAAGAATCACGGTTAGTCGCGATGAGGAGATAGTATTATGGAAATATCAGCTAGTCTAGTTAAAGAACTCAGGGAAAAGACCGGCTTAGGGCTGATGGACTGTAAAAAGGCGTTGCTGGAAACAGAGGGCGACATCGAAAAAGCTGTCGATCATCTCCGTAAAAAAGGCGCTCTGAAGGCCGCAAAACGTGAGGGTCGCGCTACTTCAGAAGGAAGAATTGGATCCTATATTCATATGAACGGCAAGATTGGCGTCCTTGTTGAACTAAACTGCGAAAGTGACTTCGTGGCCAAGACCGAACAGTTTGGTCAACTTGTTCATGACATCTGCATGCACATCGCTGCAAGTTCACCTCGCTGGATATCAACCGAAGATGTACCTGAGGACATTCTTTCCAAAGAAAAAGAGATCTACATGACTCAGGCTAAAGAGGCCGGCAAGCCTGAAAAAATGCTAGAGAAAATAGCCGAAGGCAAGCTTAAGAAATATTTCAGTGAAGTCTGTCTTTTGGAACAACCTTTCGTGAAAGACCCGGACAGGACTGTCGCAGAGCTTATTCGTGATAAAATAGCCCAACTTGGTGAAAACATGACCGTTGGGAGATTCGTCCGCTACCAGCTTGGACAGAACTAATACAAAAGAGGCGCATTGCCATGTATCGTCGATGTTTGATCAAAGTATCAGGGGAGGCCTTGGCCGGCCATCGGGATTTTGGTATTGACCCCGAAAAAACGGGTTGGATTGCAAGTGAGATTGCGAAGGCGGCCAGAAAAGGATCTCAGATCGGAATTGTTATCGGAGGCGGTAACATAGTCCGTGGAGTTAACGCAGCGTTAGTTGGCGTGGAGCCCCTGGTCGGCGATCACATGGGAATGATAGCAACTGTGCTTAACGGTATGGCGTTGCGGTCGGCCATAATCAAAGCCGGAGTTGACGCCAGAATGCTGTGTGCTTTCAATGTAGGGGCGCTGGTTGAGGTTTTCGATCAGGAGAAAGCCCTTTCCTACCTGGAGGAAGGACGAGTAGTGATTTTCGCTGGTGGAACGGGCAATCCCTGTTTTACGACGGATTCTGCCGCAGCCCTCAGGGCTGTTCAGATACGCGCGGAAGTCATGATAAAGGCCACTCAGGTTGATGGAGTCTACGACAAGGACCCCAAGATTCACGGCGACGCCATCCGTTTTGACACTATTACATCGTCAGAAGTTCTGGAGCGAAGACTCAAGGTAATTGACGCCGCCGGTATAGAAATACTACGTAGGGTTGAGATGCCGGTACTGGTTATAAACCTGCATGTTGAGGGGAATATCGAAAAGGCCATGTCGGGACAAAAAATTGGGACGATAATCTCCTGAAACCAAAAATTACAGGCTATACGAGGTAATTATGATAGACGACGTCCATTCCGAGCTGAAGGCTTCCATGGATAAATCGATAGAAATCCTTCAAAAAGATCTTAAACGGATAAGGACTGGTAGAGCGTCACTTGCATTGCTTGACGGGATTATGGTGAACTATTACGGAAGCGCTACCCCTATAAATCAGCTTGCGACACTCTCCATCCCGGAACCTCGCCAGATAATCATTCAGCCGTGGGATTCTCAGGCGGTTCCAGACATCGAAAAGGCTATTCTCAAGTCAGAATTGGGCCTGACACCGATGAATGACGGAAAAGTAGTCCGAATCAACCTGCCGCCTCTCACCGCCGAACGAAGGAAGGAACTGGTCAAGCTCGTCAAGAAAATGGGAGAAGAGTTCAAGGTACAGCTTCGAAATCACCGCCGCGACGCCAATGAAATGTACAAGGAAATGAAGAAAGACAAGGAAATTTCAGAAGACGATCTCCATAAGGCTCAGGAGAAGGTCCAAAAAACCACCGATGAATACATTACCAAGGTTGACGGGGTTATAGGCCAAAAAGAGGCCGAGATAATGGAAATATAGTATCTGAAATCTGGGGGCTTGTTTAAGAAGATCGGGTCATTGGTCTGATCTTGTGATCTATCTTTCTCCAGACTTGGGGCCACTCACCAAGAACCGGGTTTAGGCCATTGACACATTCTGATTTCACAAAAATTGCAGGGCCACGTCATGTGGCCATTATAATGGACGGAAACGGTAGATGGGCAAGGAAACGCTTTCTACCCAGACTTGAAGGTCACCGTCAGGGGGCCAAAGCTGTTCGACGCGCTGTCGAATTTTGTAGAAGATCGGGCATAGAATATTTGACCCTGTACGCTTTTTCAACAGAGAACTGGAATCGTCCAGAGGGAGAGGTGTCAGGGCTCATGAAGCTATTGTCCCAGTTTCTCGAATCAGAACTCGACGATCTTCACAACAATGACATCCGTTTCAGGACTATTGGAGAGCTTGGCCGACTTCCAGAAACATTGATTAAGAAAATAGAAGCCGCTTTAGTGAAGACGCAAAACAACAAAACCATGAATCTGAACATCGCTCTATCCTACGGTGGCCGCAGGGAAATAGTTCAAGCCTGCCGAAATATAGCGCAGGATGTATTGTCAGGGCGAGTAGCCGTTGGTGACGTTGATGAACAGTATTTGGCGTCTAGTCTTTACACATCTGGAATGCCTGATCCGGATCTGCTTATACGGACGGGTGGCGAAATAAGAATAAGCAATTTCCTGCTCTGGCAGCTCGCATATTCAGAGCTTTATTTCACGGATGTGTTGTGGCCTGATTTTGATGAACGCTTCTTTGAGCAGGCAATTGAGTCATTCAAGACTCGTCAAAGGCGATTCGGGCTGATTCCCGACCAAAAAAATCGTCAGGAGGGGCAGAATTAATGCTCATATCCAGGATAGTGTCAGGGCTGGTTGCAGTCCTGATAATTATTCCGACGTTGTTATGGGGCGGGTCGCCTGGTGTAGCGCTTTTGGTGGCCCTGTTTTCATCGCTGGGCGTCTGGGAGTTGACCAATAATTTAAACGGCCTTAAATTATTGCCCTCCAAAATAATGGCTCTTCTGTTAGGGCTTCTGATCGTTTGTCTTTTTTACTGGGTTCCGGTTGACTATGTTCCGGCAGTCATGGCGTTATTCCCGTTCTTCGCAGTCCTGTTGCATCTGTTTTTTTTCAAAGTGATTCAAAATACCATAGAGTCTGTTACTCAGGCCATATTTGTGGGATGCTACCTTGTTGTGCCGTTGGCACACGCTGTTATGCTTTCACGAATCAACGACAACAATGTATGGCTTTTTTTTGTGCTGATCATTGTATGCATGAGTGACATTGGCGCTTTTTTTGCCGGGAAATATTTGGGTAAAACACACTTCTCCGGGACTGTTAGCCCGAACAAGACAGTCGAAGGCCTCTTGGGCGGTCTTTTGGGGGCGATTGCCGGAATGCTTTTCATGAAGATCGTTGCTCCGAACATGCCATCGATCTGGATCCTCTTTCAGGCCACAATCCTGCTATCCATAACAGGCCCACTAGGGGACCTGTGCGCTTCAGCCATTAAAAGAAGGCTTGGCATTAAGGATTTCGGTTCCATAATGCCGGGACACGGTGGAATAATGGATAGGGCTGATAGCCTTATTCCCAGCATACCGGCGCTCTACTACTTCCTGCTGGTTTCAGGACAGGGACTCGCAAAATGAAGAGGATATCGGTTCTGGGTAGCGCTGGATCGATTGGAATCCAGGCGCTTGATGTCATAAGATTACACCCTGATAAGTTCCAGGTAGTTGCCCTGGCTTCTGGAACGAACACCGAAATCCTGGAAAGGCAGATTCGGGAATTTAGGCCCTACATGGTGTCATGCGCCAATAAGGAATCCTGCGAGGAAATAAAGAGTCGACTCATTGATTATCATGAGCCTCTCCAGATCCTTCATTCCCGGGAGGGGCTAGAGCTAGCGGCAACGTTTGATTCTGCGGATCTCGTGGTTGGGGGATTACCAGGAAGTATTGGACTCAGGCCAGCTTTCATGTCAATAGCCAGTGGCAAGGATCTCGCGCTGGCGACAAAAGAAGTGCTGGTTATGGCGGGCAGACTATTCATGGAAGCCGTCAGCTTATCTGGAAGCCGGCTCTTACCGGTGGATTCCGAACAGTCTGCAATATTTCAATGCCTCGAGGGATACAAAACCAGTCCCATAAAGAAAATACATTTAACTGCATCTGGAGGACCATTCAGGACAAAGTCGATTGAGCAGATAAAACTGATGACGAGAGAAGAAACTTTACGGCACCCACGTTGGAAAATGGGGCCCAAGGTGACCGTTGATTCGTCAACCCTTATGAACAAGGGACTGGAAGTAATTGAGTCCAGATGGTTGTTTGACGTATCCGCCCAACAGATTGAAGTGCTGGTGCATCCAGAGAGTATAATTCATTCGATGGTTGAATTTATGGACGGCTCTATAATTGCTCAACTGGGCCCCACAGACATGAGAATCCCTATAAGTTATGCATTGGCCTATCCTGACCGCATTGCTTCGGGGGTCGATCCCGTCGATTTTACGGCTCTGGGTTCACTAAATTTTGAAAAACCGGACACTGATAAATTTCCGTTGCTTCAGGCCGCATATCAATCACTGGAAGACGATCTCGACTGTGTCCCGGTAATATTAAATGCCGCAGATGAAGTTGCTGTTAATCTTTTCCTACAAGAGCGGATTCCTTTCAGTAAAATAGTTCCGATTGTCTTGGATGCTCTCAATAATATCAAGCCGATAAGGCTGACTAATCTGGATGAGATTGAGGACTTCCACGATCATGTTACCAGGGTTGTCTCGGAATCTATAAACTGATTGGATTCAAACAGACTGAATGTATTGACTCCAAAAATAGTCTTGAGTTGGCGCCTGAATAATCCTGAAAGGTTTCCTGTTAAGAGAATACATGTAAATGAAGGTATTGTTTTGTGGAAAAATTTTTGCACAAGCTCCCGACCTTTTGAGCCGGTCGCTCCCAGATGATGATATTACGACCTGCGAAACTCTGGAATTACCGACTCGGGCGCTTGACGCTGATGTCCTCATTCCATTGATGACCCCGATCACTCGAACCATCATGGAAAAAAGCCCAGCCAGGCTGATTCACCAGTGGGGGGTAGGACTCGAGGGGGTAGACATCGATTATGCCAGCCAACGAGGGATATCTGTTTGCAATGTCCCGGGTGATGTGACGGCCAATGCTGATTCTACGGCTGAGCATGCAATTTTCCTGATGTTGGCTCTGGCTCGGAAGATCTCTGAATTCAGGAAGTGTCTTGAAAACGCATCCTGGGGTAGCCCTACCGGAAAAGCGCTTTTTCAGTCTACAGCTTTGATCGTGGGGCTTGGAAGGGTAGGTAGGTCCTTGGCCAGCAAGCTAAAGGCTCTTGGTATGAGAGTTGTGGCGATCACGAGGAATGGAGTAGCCCTTCAGCCCGAAGCTCACGGTGTCGATGTTATTGCAGCCATGTCTGATCTGTATAACTACGCCAGGCAGGCCGATTTTGTTATATCTACTACTTCTCTGAATGAGCAAACGCGAGGACTCTTTAACTCCAGGCTGTTTAATTCGATGCAGGAATCTGCGTTTGTGGTAAATGTTTCCCGAGGTCCTGTAGTTGTAGACCGAGATCTCGTGGAGGCTCTGAACACAGGAAAGATAGCCGGAGCAGGACTGGACGTTTTTTCCACGGAGCCATTCCACGCTAACAGGCAGCTTCTGGATTCTCCAAAAGTAATTGCCTCACCGCACATCGCAGGTGTAACCATTCAAAACTATGTGGGAATTAGCTCTGTTGTAGCGGACAACATAACCCGTTTGAAAGAATCAAGACCCTTAAAATATTGTGCAAATCAGCCTCTTCCACATGTGCGTGGGCGATGACCGAAATCTCGCTGTTTCCAAATGTCCTCAGAAGGGTGGGCTGATGGCGAAAGGCCAGACGGTGTTTCAATCCGATAGCTCTGACAGCAAGAGGGTATCTATTTAAAGACCAGTCTTTTTGGATTTGTCCTGGGTCTCTTGATTATTCTGAGAAAATCATCGATCAATTTATCACATCTGTTTTTTCGTTCGTCATCACTCAAATTTGACAGAGGGGCCTGGCCTCCCGCCATCTCCCTGTGTCCACCGGCCGATCCCCATCGACCAAGCAGTTTAACCAGAATACTGCCGGCTTTCAGGGTGCGAGACTTGGATCTCAAGGAAATTACAATCTGATCGTTTATTTCTCCCATGCAAAGTGACCAGGTAATTCCCTCAATTCTTAGCATTGAATCCGAAAGCTCCGGAATTATGGATTCCGTCATGATTGCCCCAAGATTGGCTACGGCTGCGTCCCTGAAAATAAGAACGTTCTCCAGACCCCTGTGATAATCCTGAAAATAGGTCATAGGCAGCTCTGGTTTTTCAATGAAGCCGAGGACTCTTGGATTAGTCAAGGGTAATAGATAGTTGAAAGCGTGATGATCGGCTTTGCAGGCGCCTCGAATCAACGAATTTGTGTCGGTTTTCAATCCATAGAGCAATGCTGTCGCAACTGATTGGTTAGGTTTCAAACCTGCCGCGAGAATATATTCTGTAATGATAGTTGAGGTAGAGCCATAGTGAGGTCGTATGTCGTGAAAAGCGGCTTTTTCGGAGAGTTTTCGTAAAGGGTGGTGATCAATGACTGCCCATGGCAGAGTGTCCCTGGATGAGATCAGATTGTTCCCGGAGGCGGGTTGGGCATCCATGAGTATGGTGGAATCATATCTGGGAATGCTCACCTTCCTGAGCCCTAAAAGTTTAATTTTTAGTTTTTCAATCATCGCCTTGTTTTCGGCTCGGGTGACCACCCCGCCATAGCCCAGGGTTGTCTTGATCCCAAATTTCCTTGAAAGCAGGAAACTCATTGCAAAGGAACCTGCGATGGTGTCCGGGTCCGGGTTGTTGTGACACAACGCTAGCGGTTTAAAATGGGGCCGGGTAGAAATTAGGGCAGCCAGCTGTTCAAGCTTGGCTTGCGAGAAACTTAAATCCCATTTAGATGTTGGCATTTTGGTTAACTCGAGCAATCAGAAGCCGATCACGATCTGACCCTGCAAATAAAATGTTAATATCAGTTAAAACCAAAACAGGTGTTTTGCCCGGGAGAACATGCCATTCCCGGGGCGCCTGTTATAAACAATTCGATCAAGAGGGACTTTAATCCCCTGAATCAGGATTATCAAACGAAGCGAGCATTTTTTTAACGAGTCGCTCGTTCAAAACCATCCCTCTGATGGAGCCTTTGGTTCTGGCGTATCGGTTCTCTATGAAAGCGTTGAATTCGAGTTCCCGTTTGTCCTTCATGTGAACTTCACCCATCAGTGTGAGAACCTCTCCTGGTGGGGCCATCGTGTTAAGATCGGGAAATTCTGTTCCGGTGAGTATGGGGACGAGTTTGGAATTCTTTACAATTTTGAAAACCAGGAAGGCCCCAAACTGGGCAACTGCCTCCATCTGTAGATGACCGCCGAATACTGGCATGTCCACAAAGTGATCCTTGAGGATGGGGTTCCTGTCCGGAGTTGGTATCTTGAATCTTGCAAAACCGATCATCCCGTCATGAAATTCACCAGCTTCCATAATTACCCGGTCCAGGAAAAGAAAATTCTCACCATACATGTGCAGGGTTTGTCGTATGTCATCCTTTTCGTAGATCACCCACTGGCGGTTCCTCGCAGGGACTACAACTGTTTTTGTCCGTTCCTTGGCGAGGCTGATTTGAGTACGCCCGGAGAGGTCCTTGTAGTAAACCTGTCTGACATCACCTGGAAGGTACTGTTTCTTAATCAGAAATTCGGATACCAGCAGAGACCCCGAAGCTTCTCTGACAAAATCAGAAATGATCTCTACCGCCCTTCGCAGTACAGCAAAACTCCCATCGTTCCTCATCTTGTTGAACAGGGAATGAACCCTTTCAAACATTGCTGCATTGTCTTGTGAAGAGGAAATTATTTTCCACTCAGATGCAAGAAAAGTTCGTATGGAGCTTTTAAGATCCTTAAATCCCTCTAGAGTGGAAAGGGCCTCATTCATTTTCGTATAAAACGGTTCTATTTCGGGCGAATATTCCTTGAGGCTTTCAAGGTGAGCAGTGTAGTTGTACATGACAGCGATCTCAATCCCGGTAAAAAATTGTGAGGACTGAGTCCAGGCCTCCGGAAAGGCGGCCACAAGAGTCCTGTTGCCTTGACGGGCCAGCCTCGCCGAGAGTTTCTCAAGGTATTTCTTTGTTTGACTGATAAAATAAGGCAGGTCACCGCGATAGGTTAAAGACACATACTGGGTTTTATCATCGCATATTCCTCTGAGACCTTCTACAGTGTCATTCAGTGAACCGGCATTCACATAATAAACGTTACGTTTGACAGCCGTGGCCATGTCTGAAAAGACACTCTTGCCCTTCAGGATATCTCCGACCGCCTTCATGACAGATGGCTTACGAGGGAAACCTCCGGCTACAGCATGAACTATCGCTTCCAGACGATCGACTCCCGAATCTCTAAGGGCATTCTCAATCTGGCCAAGAGAAGCAAACACTTCTTTCCTGTTCTCAAAGTCAAATCTCAACGGTATTTGTAAGAGTTCTATGCCACATTTTTCGAAGAAAGCTTTTTCACGAGGATTCGCTGGATCAAGAGATGTCCCAAACACGCGGGCTCCAGCTCTTAAACACGCCGTGGCTATTGAGGAACCGTAACCGCCTTCTCTCGCTCCAAGAATCAGAACATTTTTTCCTGCTAACATATATAAGCCCTTAAAATATAATTTAAAATTATGGACGATCGCCCGTGAGGGTATCATAAACGACTGTCCTGGTCAACTTTGGGGGATAAAGGAATTCACTTGATCCATGACATAGATTGCCAGATACCAGCGACAATGAGTCTCCTAAAAATGGTTCCTGCAAAGATTGCCGAAAATCTCTCAGGCGAATGACTTGTCTAGTTCTTTTTCTATTGCGCCAAGCAGCTCTTTCTGAAGAACAGTAAAATCCTCATGAGATTTGACGCCGGCAGCTCTGCGATGTCCTCCACCGCCGAATAGTCCAGCTATTACAGATACATCCAGGTGGCCTTTGGATCGTAGACTCACTCTTGTCAAGTTGGCTGAAACGCGAGTCATGAGTATACCCACTTCTACTCCACGAGTTTCCCTGAGTTTGTTTACAAGGTTCTCGCCGTCTGACAATTCTGCGCCGGCTTCCTCAAAGTCAGAAATGTATAGCTCACTAATTGCTACCTTGCCCCCGATTAATAATCTAAGGCGGTTAAGCACCTGACGCTCTAGCGCTAGCCGCTGGACAGGGTGCTCTTCAAAGAGATACTGAGTGATTTGGTAGGAATCTATTCCCGATTCACACATCTCGGCTGCCAATCTGAATGTAGAGCTGTTTACACCCTCAAACCTGAAGCAGCCGGTATCAGTTACCAGTCCTGTAAAAAGAGCCCTTGAGGCATTGTATGACGGGGTGTGACCGGTGGCTTTAATGATTTGGAAGACCAGAGATGCTGTAGAATTAGCATTTGCAGACACGAGGTTGATGTCTCCATACGAAGGATTGGTTGGATGATGATCGATGTTAACCAGCCGGGTATGGGGCCTCAAGGCGTCAATGTTCGGGGATATCCTGGATTGGTCAGCAGCGTCCAGCGAAATGTTCAATTCTGGTCTGAGTTGTTCTACATCTGCAAGAACCGACGCTTCATCAAGTCCAGTCAAAAAAGAGAAAAGGTCCGGAGGGTTGGAGCCATACACCAGAAAGGATGTTTTTCCCATTTCAGTCAGAGACAGATGTAATCCTAGGCTGGATCCAATTGCATCTCCATCAGGGTTGACGTGGGTAACAATCAGGAAACGATCAGAGTTCTGTATAATTGCAGCTATTTCCTTAAACATTGTCATCGTCTCCGGCTATCCTGATTTTGTTCAGGATGCTGTTAATTCTGTCAGAATAATCAAACGAAGAATCATATTCAAAAATGATCTGAGGCACATATTTTAGGTCCAACTCATCCCTTAGCCTCTTTCGAATAAATCCCTCGGCAGACTGCAATCCAGCCAAATGCAAATCAGTTTTTCCATCAGTAAGAGAGCAGAAAAAAATCCTGGCCGTTTTCAGGTCAGAACTCATTTTGACTTCCGTTATGGTTATCCCCTGCACTCGAGGGTCTTTAAGATCGTCTTTTATGATGTCGGATATGACTTCACGTATAAGATCAGCGACTCGGTTTTTTCGAAAATTGGGCATATCAGGCTCTTTCATTGTCACGGGTTGATGCCGGAACGCTACATCGATTACCAAATTCCGTCTAAATGTCATGTATAACAAAATCAGGTTAAAGTTGTAAGGCTACGATGATGCGTCACCGAAATGAATAATTTCAGTGGAGAATGAAGTGATTTCAACAAGGTGCAGTTCTTCAATGAACTTGTGGACTGCCTCAAGCATTCTGTGAGCATGGCCTGAATCATTGGATACAACCGCTACGGCAACTGAGGCTCCCTGCCATTTGTCGTTGTCTCCAATCTCAGCTATGGAGATGTCGAACTTCGACCTTACCCTTCCAAAGATGCTTCTCAGAACCTGCCTCTTCTGCTTAAGCGAAAAAGACTGGTGTATGCAAAACCTGAAAAAAGCTACCCCAACTACCATCAAGCCTGTTCCCTTCAAAAAAAACGAGGCGTGCCAACACACCTCGTTCCAGAAAGTCAAGCGCCGAAAGCCATGATCAATCAGGTAAAACCGGGGCTCATAGTTTGGCAGATTCCTTGGAAATAACGAATGCTTCTATGACATCCCCAACTTTAATATCCCTGAAGTTCTCGATTCCTATGCCGCATTCATACCCCTCAAGCGCCTCTTTAACATCGTCCTTGAATCTGCGCATTGACGAAATTCTACCAGTATGTATGACCACATTGTCACGTAGAAGCCGTATCTGGTTGGAGCGCTCAATCTTTCCTGAGGTAATATAACAACCAGCGATCAAGCCAATTTTTGGAACGCTGAATGTCTGCCTGACTTCCGCCCTGCCTGTCACTGATTCCTTTTCTATAGGAGCCAGCAGGCCTTCCATAGCCTTGCGGACGTCCTCAATAGCTTCATAGATCACCGTGTACAGTCTCAGATCTATCTTTTCCTGTTCAACCAGTTGCGTCGTCTTGACTGTCGGACGAACATTAAAGCCTATGATAATGGCTCTGGATGCGCTGGCCAACATTACATCAGATTCGTTAACCGCTCCAACCCCGCTGTGAATTACTTTCTGGTTCACTTCGGTAGACGGTATGGCTAAAAGAGCCTCCTTCAGCGCTTCAACAGAACCCTGAACGTCAGCCTTGATGATGATGTTGAGCTCTGGCTGTTCAAGCCTGGACATTCTGGCCATAAGGTCTTCAAGGGATGCCGGAGAGGATGATGCAGCAAAGTCTTCCCGTATTTTCTGCTGTCGGTGCTCTCCAATCTGGCGGGCGAGTTTTTCCTCGTCAACCACCAGAAACGGCTCACCAGCTTCCGGAACGCTGGAAAAGCCCTGAATTTCAACTGGAGTAGCTGGTCCTGCCACCTCAAGTGACCGTCCCTCGTGATCCAACATGGCTCGGATCTTGCCATAATGGACTCCCGCAACGAACGGTTCGCCCAGATGCAGAGTCCCCTCCCTGATCAGAACGGTCGCTACCGGACCGCGTCCCTTGTCCAACCGTGCTTCAATAACCGTTCCAATGGCCTTCTTGTTGGGGTTTGCTTTGAGTTCCAGCATTTCAGCCTGAAGCAGGATAAGATCAAGAAATTCGTCAAGTCCAGTTCCGGTTTTGGCGCTTACCTCTGCAAAAAGTGTATCTCCACCCCAAGCTTCAGGAATCAGATTCAGTTCCGCTAGTTCACGCAAAACCCTGTCCTTATCCGCTTCGGGTTTATCTATCTTGTTTACAGCAACTATTATGGGCACGTTAGCGGCTCGAGCATGGTTTATAGCCTCTTTGGTCTGTTCCATGACTCCGTCATCCGCCGCAACCACAAGGATTACAAAGTCAGTGACCTGAGCTCCACGAGCCCTCATGGCCGTGAACGCCTCATGACCAGGAGTGTCCAGAAAGACCAGCTCTCCCTTGGGTAGCCGCACTTTGTATGCGCCGATGTGCTGAGTTATTCCTCCAGCCTCCTGATCCGTAACATGGGTGGATCTTATCCTGTCAAGCAGAGAGGTTTTTCCGTGATCTACGTGTCCCATGACTGTTATAACAGGTGGCCTGGACACAAGGTTTTCCGTTGTGTCGGCGATTTTTTCCGGTAACATGTCCTTTTCGGTGGGACGACTGGTTTCTGTCTCAAATCCGAACTCGCCCGCTACCAGCGTCGCAGTGTCAAAATCGATTGTTTCATGCATGGCCGCCATGACACCAAGTCGGATGAGTTGCTGGATTACCTCGGCAGCCTTGACACTCATCTTGTGTGCCAGACTAGATACCGTAACCACTTCAGGAAGCTTGATCCTCCTCTTTATGGCCTTGGGTGTCGTTATTTCGGTCTTTCTGGGCTTCGGTTTCTTTCCTTTTTTTACTCGACCTCCCCGAGGACGGTCATCGTAAAGATCTGAAACATTGATTATTTCTTTGGGCTTTCTAATTTTAGCCTTTTCATCTTCAATCTTGTCCTCGCCCGGAGTCCTGACTTTCTTGTCTTTCTTTCTCTTTGGCCGACGATCATCCTCAACTGGGATTTCCACAATCATGGGTCTGAAAGGCTGTTCCAGTCTGGATGTGGGCCTGGGAGTTGGCGGTTGTGGAGTATGAGGTCGAGCTGGATGTTCCGTGTGAAACTGCCTGGGAGGCGCTTCGCCTGGATGCGGTCTGTGCCCGGGCGGACGTGATGGAACTGGAGGTCGTTCACGCTCAGGTTCCTTCGGAGCTTCCTTCTTGAGTTGCACGCGACCTATTATCTGGGCAGGCTGCATCCGCTTGTCCTTCTTCTTCTTCTTGCGGGCTGCCCGTTCTTCAGCCTCTTTTTGTTCTTCTGTGGTTTCTTTGAGTTCCTGAGTCTCAGGGGCCTCTGGCGCAGCAGTCTCCTGGCTGGAGTCCTCGCCCTTGCTCACAGTTTCAACAGGCTTTTGTTCCGCTTCGGCTCCAACAGGTTTTTGAACAAAGGAGTCACCTACAGGTTTAATTTCCCCGGCTCGATGAGCAACAGCCTTATCTTCGATCCCGGGCTGAACAGGAGCGGATAACGAACCAGCAACTTCTGGAGCGTGAGTCTTCACTAAAGGCGTTTCGGGCGGGGCCGGTTCTGGTTCCTTTTTTACTGGACGAGGAGCCATCTCGATGATCCTCGCCGGCTCATGTTTGCGCTGCTTGCGCGCCTGCGGCGTTTTCCTTGGTTCGGATGGCGCCACCTGTTTCGCAGCAGAAGGCTTTGTTTCCGTCAATTCCTCTTCCACATTCTCGATTTCTGACTGAACGATATCTGAAGGTTCATGAAAAGAATCTTCGGACTCTGTATGTGGAGCATTTTTAGCCCTCCGTCTTATAACAGTCGGTCTGATCCGCTGTTCAACTACTTCCCTTCTGGGAATGGCCCCAACCAAATGGGCCTTTAGAGCGGACGGGTCATCTATCTCGAGAGAGCTATCAGGTCCATCTACAGAGAACCCCATCGTAACGAGTTCTTTTAATAAATCCTCGTTTTTGACCTTTAGATCTCTTGCCAGGTCATCAACGGTCATCACGGTCATCCGAATACCTCTTTTTCTAGCCCTCTTTGGTGAGATCAATCTCGACGGATAACGCCGAAACTGGACTTTTCAGAGCCCTTGAAAATAAATTTTTGCGTGTGGCTGTTTTCAGGCAATCCTCTGAAGGGCAAACATAGCATCCTCGCCCTTCTACAAATTTTCCCTGTGGAATCACACAGAGCTTGTCATTAACTATCTTGAACCTGATCAAATGTCTGGCAGGCATTCGTTTCCTGCAACTAATGCATGTTCTCTCTGGAACATGACCATTAGCTGGCATCTGATTCATCTTCCTCGCTGGAACGCTTAAGTGTCAAAGCCGAAACTCCAGCTTCCCAGAGTCCCTCACTGCTATCTTGAGCTTCGTCGAGAGAATCTAGTGTGTCCTCTGCAGATTCCTCGTATTCATCATCTGTCTGATCCTGGAGTTCCTCTTCTTCATCCTCAACGGTGTCTTCAGTAACAGGGTTAGCAAGGTACCGGAGGGCGCCATGTTGCAAACCCAGACCCTTTTCGTTAGTTATCCCCATGAAGCTTGTCAACTCCGCCAGCGTGGCCCTGGCGATGTCTTCCGGACTACGATAGCCGTTGTCAAACAGCATGCTGGCAGTCTCTTCATCCATGCCATCTATGGCTAGTAATCTCTCAAAAGACTCACCAGTAACCTTCTCGTCTTTTGATTCGCTCCTGACATCAATCTTCCATCCCGTCAGCCTGGCGGCAAGTCTCACATTCTGGCCACGCTTGCCAATTGCCAGGGACAACTGGTCATCGCCAACGATGACTTCCATCGCGCCTATATCTGAGTCTATGATAACTTTGGAAATTTCAGCCGGAGCCAAAGCGTTGCAGACAAATCTGGCCGGGTCGTCGTTCCAGGGTATAATGTCAATTTTTTCACCACGGAGTTCCTGAACTACCGCCTGTACCCTCGAGCCCTTCATTCCCACGCAGGCTCCCACCGGGTCTACATCCGCGTCAGATGATCTAACCCCTATTTTTGCCCTCTGTCCGGGCTCACGCGCCGCGCACATTATCTTGACAATGCCTTCCGCTATCTCAGGAACTTCCTGTTCAAAAAGCTTTATGAGAAAGGACGGCGCAGATCTCGACAAAATAATCTGGGGATCCTTTTGTGTCCTTTTTACATCGGTTACTAATGCTCGTAACCTCTCGCCAGGACGATACGTTTCTCGCGGGATTTGCTCAGTGGCCGGCAAAATGGCTTCCGCCTTACCAAGGTTGACTACGGTGTTGCGCTTCTCGAAACGTTGAACTACACCAGTAACGATTTCATTCCTGCGGTCTTTGTATTCCGCATAGATGTTTTCGCGTTCAGCATCCTTTACCTTTTGGATTATAACCTGCTTGGCAGTTTGAGCGGCTATACGTCCAAAAGTCTCCGTGTCCATTTTTACACCGAGCTGATCACCAATTTCGGCTTCCTGATCCAATTCCCTACGAGCAGTATCAAGATCTATTTGGACCATGGGATCTTCTACGTTTTCCACAACGTCCTTGAATAAGAAGACCTCAATTTCACCGGTGCTTGTGCTGTACTGAGCCTCCAGCTCAACTTTGGGGCCAAATTTCTTCCTGGCGGCGGAGACCAGCGCGGCTTCCAATGCTTCCACCAGCGTGTCGCGCGCTATTCCCTTCTCTTTGGCGACCTGATCTATCATACGGTCCAAATTTCCCATCATTACTCTCCCGTTTTCACGGTTCCTCTTTTCAAATCATTCCGAAACAGCATTTCCGGATTAAAGTCCAGTCTGGCCTTTTCAACCAATTGCGGAGAAATCTCTACCTCTCCTGTATCAAGTTCTACAACGATGTTGGAGTTCCTCAAGCCTATAAGCTTTCCGATGAAATTTCTTCTGCCATTCAGTTTTGTCGAAGTTTTTATTCGTACAGGATTTCCTGCGAATCTCTCAAAATCGGCTGGTTTTCTAATGACCCTGTTTATGCCGGGAGACGAAACTTCCAGGGTGTATGATTGCTCAATAGGATCTTCGAGATCAAGCAACGCCCCTATCTGTCGGCTGCACATTTCGCAATCGTCCAGATTTATACCCTGAGGTTTGTCTATGAACAGTCTTAAAACCCATCTTCCCAGTTCAAACCTGAATTCGACCTCTACCAGCTCCAGGCCGTCAGCCTCGAGTGTCGGCTCAATTATAGTCCACAACTTTGAAATAAGCGGTTGATCCATTAAAACTTGCTATATTGTGACCTTATCTTTTTATGTTATACCTAAGTCTCAAACGTTTGCTGCAATAAAAAACCCGGGAAAAAAACCCGGGTGGCATGAACCACACTCTGGAGCGGGCAACGGGGCTCGAACCCGCGACATCAAGCTTGGGAAGCTTGCACTCTACCAACTGAGCTATGCCCGCGTTACACTCACACTAACAACGACTCTGTATTATGTCAAGCCATATCAGGTCGCAATTAACAAATTATACAGTCAGATATCATCCAGTAAATCGAGTTTGTCATGTCTTGGGTAACCGCGTCGACGGTGACCAGGTGTGCCCTCAGATCAGTTAATCAGTTTACATGAGCTTCTGATTGATCTCGACGGACGACTTTTCCCTCATTGACCTGATCCAGCCCTTTAATAATTCAGTTTTCCTCACCTCAGCGACCCATGCGCCAAAAGCAGTTGACTCCTTGGCAAACAACTCGTCTGAGGCTCTCTCCAGTTTCAGCAGTTTGACCACCGCCACACCATCTGATACCACTATTGGTTGACCGAATACAGGCGCGGAAACCGACAGACTGGTGAGCATTTCAGAAACAATGGCTGACTTGCCCAAACCAGGCACGAAGCCTGATGTTCTGGAGGTTGGGTCAAGATTTGTCCATTCCAGTTTGTTCCGTTTGGCGATCGTCTCTGAGTCCTGAGGATTCCTGGTGAGCTCCTCAATTAATGATTCAGCTTTTTTGGTGGCAACCAGTAGCGCCTGATGCTGGGCATAATCTTTTTCGACCATTTGTCTGACTTCATTGAGCTCGGGAATCCTCTCTTTGCTCTTTTCAAGGACCTGAATCACTGCAAAGTCGTCGCCCACCCTATAGAGTCTTGAGATCTCGCCCGGGCTGAGCTGAAAGATTTCCTCCGTGATCTTTGAATCATTCTGCATAAATGGCAAGCCTGATTCCTTGAGAACATTTTCTGCCACCTGCAATTCAAAGCCAAACTTCCTGGCATTATCTGCAAGATTTTCCATCCTGTAGACAGATTCATAGAAGTTTTCAGAATCAGTCACGATCTGTTTTCTCGCACGGCCCTCTATTAATTTGTCAATAATACCCTGTCTGGAAGCTTCATAGGACTGCTGGGACTCATCTTCGATCTGATCCAGCCTTATGATATGAAAGCCCTGATCAGTTTTTACCGGGCCGGATATTTCATTGAGTTTCAGTCTTGAGACGGCCCGTTCAAATTCGGGGCTCATAGAACCGGCGACAATAATTCCAAGGTCACCACCATTTAACTTTGATGTCTCATCCTCGGATTCAGCTTTGGCTATAGAAGCAAAGTCTTCACCATCCTGAATTCTTTTTCTTATTACATCGGCTCGCTGTCTGATCTGCTCGAGTTCCTCCGGTTTAGTATTAGCCGTAGTCTTGAGCAGAATGTGCCTGACGCTCCTTTTTTCAGGTATGGTGAACTCTCTGGGGTTAGCTTTGTAATACGCAAGAGCTTCTTCATCTGCAACATTCAAATTTTTCGCCAGATCCCTCCATGAAAACAGGGCATATTGAATCTTGACGGAGGCGGGAATTTCATATTTGGCAATCCGGCTTTTAAAATAGGCTTCCAGTTCTTTCGAATCAATGTCTTTGGGCTCGATGGTGTCAACGGGTTTAATCAGTAGCTTGGCCAAAGCGAGTTTGTCATTCTGGAAATGCCACAGGGTTTCAAGCTCCTTGTCATCGGTTTTGACAGAATCTGCTATTATCCTGGCAACCTGTGTCTCCATCAACTCCTGTTTTTTGTTTATCTCGAACACGGCGGGTGTGAGTTTCACGGTGCTCAAGTAGGCCCGATATAAACTCGGATCAAAAACGCCATTATTCTGGAATTCCGGTGCGCTTCTAATACTATGAATCAGATCGTCGTCGGTAACTGTGAGGCCTAGTTTCTCGGCTTCCTGGAGCAGAACGAGCTGATCGATCATTCCTTCCAGCACCACCTTTTTGAGGTTCATTTTTTCGATGAGGTCAGGTGGCATGGATCCTCTGAAGCGTGACCTCATCAGTTCTACCTGGCTTTCGTACATGTTGTAAAACTGGTCATAGGTAATTACGGTACCGTTAACTTTTGCGGCAAAATTTTTGTCCACATCACCGGGTCCGCCCCAACCAAAAAAGAAAACGAAAACCACAATAATCCCGAATAAAGCCACCTTTATGATCCACGAACTGGCGTGACGCCTCATCAGGTCTAGCACTGCGAGTTCCTCCTAACATTTAGTGAATACGGATAATACTTTTAGTGCCTGTTATTGTCAATCATGCCGAAATATTGATAGGCCGATCAAGTGTCAAGCTTTTTGGTATCACGAATCATGTGGTCTTGCTCATGACAGAAACTTCTGATAGATGTTTTTCAGTAAAAGTAAATTATTTCACAATGAATGGAAGAAGATGTTTTCGAATTGGCTTTCAGGGGCTTTCTCAAATGACATGGCTATCGATCTCGGGACGGCCAACACTCTCGTTTACGTGCGTGGTAGGGGAGTAATTCTGTCGGAGCCGTCAGTCGTCGCCATCAAGATGGATCTGCGTCGAGGCCCCAGAATTGTGGCAGTTGGGACTGATGCAAAAAAAATGTTGGGCCGCACTCCTGACAACATAAAAGCCATTCGACCGATGAAAGATGGTGTGATAGCTGACTTCGAGGTCACAGAAGCCATGCTGAAGCACTTCATCTTCAAGATTCACCGTAGACGATTTCTTGTCAAGCCCAGAATAGTGGTATGTGTGCCGGCCGGGGTTACTCAGGTTGAGATGAGGGCTGTGCGCGAAGCCTCAGAAAGCGCGGGAGCAAGAGACGTTTACCTGATAGAGGAGCCTCTGGCGGCAGCTATTGGGGCTGGTCTCCCGATTACGCAGCCCACTAGTAACATGATTGTAGACATAGGAGGCGGCACAACAGAGGTAGCCGTAATTTCTATGTCGGACATCGTTTACGCAAAATCCCTGAGAATCGCCGGTGATACCATCGATAGCGACATCATCAGATATGTTAAACAGAAACACAGCCTGCTAATTGGAGAGCGCACAGCAGAAATGGTCAAGATGTTGATTGCCAGCGCTTGTCAGGAAAAAGAAGAAACAATTATAGAAGTCAAGGGTCGCGATCTCATTGAAGGAATTCCAAAAGTTATAGAATTGGGATCCGGCGAAGTCACAGAAGCCATTTCAGGCCCCGTAAGAGCTATTCTGGAGACTGTAAAAACAGCTTTGGAACAGACTCCGCCTGAATTGGCTTCAGACATAGTCGATCGGGGTATAGTCCTCACAGGAGGGGGCGCATTACTCAAGAATCTTGATGAGGTCATCCGGCGTGAAACAGGGCTGCCTGTGAACATAGCGGAAGATCCGTTGTCAACAGTTGTTCGTGGGTCTGGAATAGTGTTCGAAAATTTTGCGGTATACAGAGATGTACTCATGAAGGCCTGAAACGGCAAGTTATGTTGAGTTACCTGGCTACAGGCGGCCTCAGCAGGAATACAAACCTGACCTCTAAAAAATTTGACCAGCCGGTTCAAACAATATCATCATGCCTCGCTCAGTAAAAGAAATAGGCCTTGCGCTTCTGCTTACAGGTTTAGGGCTCATCATACTGCTGTCTTCACTGCCAAAAAATCAGACGGGAGTGTTTTCCGAGGGCGTTGGAGTCCTGATAAAGCCTTTTTATTCCACAATCCAGTTTGTAAAGACTCAGTTAGGCGGGTTTATAAGCTCATATGTTGCTCTGGTTAGCGTTAATAGAGAAAATGAAATTCTGAAAACTGAAAATGCCCGTCTCAGGATTCAGAACTCCGATCTAATTGAGAAAGCGAACGAGAACAAGAGGCTGAAACGCTTCCTGGGACTCAAAAAGTCACTTGAGCACTCAACACTTCTTGCCCAGGTGATCGGAATGGATGCCTCAGGGGTTTATCAAACAGTTTTCATCAACAAGGGAAAAGATGATGGCATAACCCCTAACATGCCGGTTGTAGCCGCTGATGGTGTTGTAGGCAAAATTATGGCTGTTTACGGTAATATGTCTCAGGTTGGCTTGATGACGGACCCGGCTGTTTCGATTGATGCAAGAATTCAGAGGACCAGGGACCGCGGCGTAATCACTGGCGACTTGAGCGCTTCCTGCTTGCTCAGGTACCTAAACAGAAAAGCTTCAGTCCAGCAGGGAGACACAGTGATCACTTCCGGTCTGGATGGAGTCTTTCCAAAGGGATTGACCATAGGAGTGGTTCAATCAGTTCATCCTGGACAACACGGGCTTTTCTGGGAAGCCGTTGTTCAGCCGTCAGCCAATTTAAATGAGTTAGAAGAAGCCTTGGTGATTGTGAACAAAGAGAACGGTTTCCACGTGGAACCGGGAATTGATGGTCCCAAATGAGTCAGTTCCTGTTTCTTGTAGTCTGGGGAATTGTAGCTCTCTCGCTTCAGTCCAGCGTTCTGCTCTTCCTCATTCCCTCGGCGCTCCGACCCGATTTAACCATCACCGTGATAGCGTGGTCCAGCGGCCACATAAAATTTTCGGTGGGAATTATTTTCGGCTTTTTATTGGGGCTGTGTGTCGATCTCATGTCAGGCGCGCCACTTGGTTTATCCGGATTGTTGTACATGGTGATATATGTTTTCTTCGGATACTTGGATTCCTATCTTGAAGCCACGGGCGTGGCGCGCAATTACGTTGCAATTTTTTTTGCGTCTGTAATCGTATTCTCATCCATGATTGTGGCGAGGACCCTGGCTGCAGAGGGTAACCCCGGCATGTACCAGATTTACTGGGTTCTTGTTAAATCATTTTCCACTGCAACTTTCTCATGGTTAGCGCTGGAAGCGCTCAATCTTGTGTGGAAAGAGTATTCCAAAATCACCGGAGCAATTTAAGTGGCCGAATACATAAGGTCATATGATACCCACCGAAACTATCGACTTCAGTCGCTTATAGCTTCGATCATAATAGTTGTCACGTTTGGGATGCTGCTTTCCCGATTGTGGAGACTTCAACTGATAGAGAGCGAATACTTCACAGAGCTGTCTTACAGCAATAGAACAAGGCTGTTGAGGCTCTCCCCTCCACGTGGATCCATAATGGATTCAAACGGTAAGGTATTGGCGCATAACCAGCCAACATTTGCGCTATCGGTTATCCCAGGAGAGTTAAAGGAGGTCGAGGAGGTAGTAGCCGCAGGCTCTTCCATTCTGGGAATTGCTCCTGAAAGGATGAGAACACTGCTGCTCAACGCTGCAAATAGCCCAAAATACAAAAATTACCAGATCAAAAAGAATCTCAGCATCGAAGAGGTCTCTTTGTTGAAGTCAAGGATCGGCGCCACAAAAGGGGTAGTCATTGAAACACGGCCTCTGCGCGAATACCCCTATGGTGAGTCGCTCTGTCACGTGTTAGGGACCATGGGTGAGATTTCTCCTGAGGAGTTGCTCAGGTCGGAGAAGTTCGTTTACAGGGCTGGTGATCTTGTTGGAAAGACGGGAATAGAAAAAGACTACGAGAGCTATCTCAAGGGTGAGGAAGGCTGGAACCAGATCGAAATAGACGCCAAGGGAAGGCAACTGGGTTCGACAGACAAGATACCTTCCAAGCGCGGGGCCGATATTGTTCTGACCATAGACATTGACCTTCAGAAATACATTGAGGAGATCTTCATTGAGCGAGCGGGCTCAGTGGTGGCTCTTGATCCTGAAACCGGAAGGGTATTGGCCCTCATCAGCAAGCCGGGTTTTGACCTGAACCTTTTTAGTCCATCCATAACGGAACGGAACTGGAGGAACCTGAACAGTGATCCGTTGCATCCTCTTGAAAACAGAGCCATTCGTGGTCTGTACGCGCCTGGAAGCACATTCAAGATTGTGACTGCCTTAGCTGGATTGTCAGAGGGTCTGATTCGCCCGGACACCCATGTCGAATGTAAAGGGGAAATTGATGTATCCAATCAAATATACAGGTGCTGGAAACATCAGGGACATGGAAAGGTATCGTTGCATAAGGCGCTTGTAGAATCGTGCGATGTATATTTTTATGAGCTCGGCTTGCGTCTCGGGGCTGACCGAATGGCCAAGTACGCCTCACTCCTGGGTTTTGGGGCAGCCACTGGCATCGAACTATCCAACGAGCTGCCTGGGCTCGTTCCCAACTCATTGTGGAAACAGAGAAATTATGGGACTCCCATCAGGGATGGAGATTCAGTTACCATGTCAATAGGGCAGGGCTACCTGCTGGCGACACCTCTGCAAATGGCTCTCATGATGGCTTCAGTCGCAAACAACGGTAAATTGATGAAGCCTTACTTTGTTGAAAAGATTGTTAATGAGCAGGGACAAGCGCTGTTTGAAAACCAACCTGTTGAGAAATGGAACCTTTTGTTGAACAGCAAGTATCTGGAGCTGGTTCAGAAATCCCTAAAAGATGTTGTGGAAGACAAATCTGGCACCGGTAAGAAGAGTTTCGTGCCCGGTCTCAGAGTCTATGCAAAGACGGGGACATCACAGGTCATACGCGAAAAAGACAGGAAAACCGAATTGGATCTCGTACCATATCATGAACGGACCCATGCTATGTTTGTGGCCTATGTCAATGACAGGCCCAAGAAAATCGCATTGGCGGTTGTTGTGGAACATGGCGGCGGCGGAGGCGCTGTGGCCGCTCCAATTGCTAAAAAGATTCTATGCAGGTATTATGGAATTCCTGAAGCAACCAGATAGTAAAAATCTTCAAATGACTTCCAATCCTTATCTTCTAAGATATTAATCAATGGCGTATTTTGAGTTTCAAAATAGACTCCTCGGCCCTTTTGGCAGGTTTGAATGGGCTCTTGTTTCCCTGTCTGCAATTCTCACGCTAATAGGGATAACACTTATCTATAGCGCAACAGCAAGCCTTGGAGGGTTAGAAAGAACGTATGTTGTCAAGCAGTTCACCTGGTTCTGTCTTAGCATGGTTATTTTGGCGGCGATCCTCCTGATAGATTACAGATTTCTTGAGAAATGGACTTTCTGGATATACCTCGCCCTCATTCTGGCACTTGTAATTGTGTGGTCCATAGGCAGAGTCACTGCTGGCTCGCGTCGCTGGATTGATCTCGGACTGATGAGATTCCAGCCATCCGAGTTTGCAAAGCTCGCAGTAGTCATGGCGGTATCCAAATGTCTGGGGGAGAAATTCTCTTCAGGAACAATAGATTTTGTAGATTTGATCAAACCAGCCTTGATAATTTTTGTCCCAGCCTTGCTGGTGCTGGTTCAGCCAGACCTGGGAACGGCTGTGGTCACGGTTCTGATTGGAGTGTCAATTGTTTTGTTTGCAGGACCAACCGGGCGCGTATTGGCCTGGATGTTTGGAGCAGCTATATGCTGTTCGACTCTCATGTATGTTTTTGGGAACAGACTTCTGCTGGACTATCAGAAAAGGCGAATCGCCACTTTTCTGAACCCCGATTACGATCCACTTGGAGCGGGATACCACATCATCCAGTCTCAAATTGCCATCGGATCTGGCGGTCTGAGTGGTCAGGGGTTCATGCAGGGAGCGCAGAACCAACTCATGTTCCTTCCGGTCAAACACACGGACTTCATATTCACAATATTGGCCGAAGAGTTTGGTTTTTTAGGATGCGCAACTGTTTTATGTCTGTTTGCGGCCTATCTTTTTCGGGGGCTCAGTATTGCTCAGAAAGCACGTGATGGCTTCGGAACTCTTGTCTGTTTCGGGTGCATGTCCATTATCTTCTGGCACGTGACCATCAATGTCGGCATGGTAATGGGACTGTTGCCCGTTGTGGGAGTTCCTCTGAATTTTGTCAGTTACGGGGGTAGCTCGTTGTTGTCATCTTTCATCATCACTGCGTTAGTGGCCAACGTGAATATGCGAAGATTCAGCTACGACGCCTGAGATGTAGTCTCGATGGAATCGAAAAAACCGCAGGAGCTCAAAAAAAAATTATAAAAATAAAAGCAAAGATTACAAAGTTAAAAAGATTTAATCTAATTTAATGGTTGAACAACAGGTTCTAATATGGTATGGACTCTTTTACCGGCTGCGGTGTAGTATAGTAATTGCCGGAATGTAGGAGGGCGCATGCTCCGATTCAGAAAAGCCAAAAATGACGCAGTAACTGGGTTCCTGGGCTCGCAGACTGAGTTTGCAGGAAAACTTTCTTTTGAGGGAACGGTTCATTTGGATGGTCATTTTCAGGGCGAGATAATAAGCCGCGGGACTTTGGTAATCGGTCCTGACTCAATAGTTGAAGCAGAAATACATTCAAATTCGCTCAAGATCTCCGGAGAGGTCCGTGGAGATATCACAGCTACGGAAAAGATAGAGCTTTTTCCCCCAGCAAAAGTCTTCGGCAACATAAGGACACCGAGCCTCATCATAGAAGAGGGCGTAATATTCGAGGGAATATGTAGTATGAGCAGCTTCCAGCCCGAGATGCCCGAACTAGAGAGAAAAGAATCCGAGACTCCCATAGATGACGAAGAGCCCGAGGATGGCATATCCGCTCAGGCTTGGCCAGTCTCCTACGACCAAAATGACAACCTCGCGGATGAGGAGACTGAGAACGAAACCCTTCACAAGCACGACCGCTGATTCCTGACTTGAATTGGCTTTTTTACCTGAAAAAAACCTTGACACTAGCGCCCTGCGGTGTTACTAAAATAAGCCATTCATTGTCTAGGCCTTATTTTTCCTTTCAATAAAATTAGATAGTTGGAAGTCACGTGGATGCGTGTGCAGGTGACTGCCACGCATGAAGCTACTTAACTTCTCGCGTTGGGAGATTAAGCCAGTGATCAATTTAAATTTTACTTTGTTGATTCAGTTGGTAAATTTCCTGATTCTGCTACTCCTCTTGAACGCTCTACTCTACAAGCCCATTATGGCCAAGATCAAGGAGAGGGAATCCACGATCAAAAAGGATCGTGAGAAAGCCCTTGAGCTGGAAACTGAAGTGGCAAACCAGGAAAACAGGCATCGTGACGCTTTGGTGCAGGCCAGAAAAGCTGCTGCTGAAGAAAAAGCTGCTCTGTTGGCCGAATCTAAGGTCAAGGAGTCGGAAATTCTTGAAAGAGCGAGGCTGGAGGCGGCCAGGATTGTGGAAGAGATGCGAAAATCAATCCAGGCGGAATCAGAACAGGCACGCAGCAAACTCAAGCAAGACATGGCTCCGTTAGCACAATCAGTCACGGAGAAGGTATTAGGGAGGGCCGTATGAGGAAGATAAGATTAGCGGCCTTTTCTTTTTTGGGGGTTATCCCTCTCATTCTCTTGACCACTTCTACTGCCATGGCCGCTAGCGAAGGCGGCTCTTCGTGGACCCCCTGGCTGCTGATGTGGCGAGTTATTAACACCGTGGCCCTTGTTGGTCTCCTGATTTACTTCGTCAAGAAACCCTTGGTGACTTTTTTTCAGGAGAGGAAGAGTGGCATAGTCCGGGAACTGGAAGAGGCCAAGGAAAAGCGCGATGAGGCTATTCGTCTTATCGAAGATTACAAACTCAAGATGGCTGGCATGGAACAGGAACTGGCCAAGATGAGCGCCGAGTTGAAGAAATCGGCGGAGTCCGATAGCCACAAACTGTTGGAGATGGCGGAAAAGATGTCAGCATCCATGATCGAATCCGCTAAAATGACTGCTGATCAGGAGGTCAGGAAAGCTCGTGTCCTTCTGAAGAATGAAGCCGTCGAGTTGGCCATGACAATGGCAGAGGCGCTCATTAAAGAGAAGATCAACGATCAGGATCGCAAGAGAATCGTTGAGGACTATCTGGTTAAGGTTGGGGGTATGAAGTGATTGACACAACTTTAGCTAAACGTTACGCAAAGGCGCTGGTGGAAATAGGTTTGGAGAAGGATTCATTGGACAGGTATGGCGCCGATCTTGCCACCTTTACCCAGTACATCGATTCCTCACGCGACCTGAGAGAAGTCCTTATTAGTCCAGTCTTTACAAAAGAAGACAAGAAGAAAATTGCCGGAGGGGTCCTGTCGAAGATGTCGGCTGACCCTATGGTCGCCAATTTCATCAGTGTGTTGATTGATCGCAAGAGAATTGATCAATTGCAGGGAATTAGCGCAGCGTTTTCCGCAAGGGTCGATGAAATAAGGGGTATAACTCGTGGCGAGGTTGTGAGCGCAGAACCTCTGAGCGAAGATGAATTAGACCAGGTTACACAGGCGCTTTCTGACTTAAGTGGAAAGAAGGTTCAGCTACGGGCTAAGGTAGATGACTTTCTTATTGGAGGATTGTACGCCAAAGTCGGTGACATGGTGTTTGACGGTACGATTCGCACTCAGCTAAACCAGCTCAAGGAAAGCCTGAAGGGATAGGGACAATGCAGATCAGAGCCGAAGAAATCAGCGAAATTATCAAGCAGCAGATTCAAGATTATGACAAGAAGGTAGAGGTAAGCGAGACAGGCACCGTTATAAGTGTTGGAGACGGTATTGCCCGTCTGCATGGTCTCGAAAACGCCATGGCGGGAGAACTCCTCCAGTTTCCTGGCGGAATCATGGGAATGGTTCTCAACCTGGAGGCTGACAACGTTGGCGCAGCCATTCTGGGTGAAGACGTTCACATCAAGGAAGGCGACACCGTAAAGAGAACAAACCGAATTGTTCAGGTGCCCGTGGGGAAGGCCATGCTGGGCAGGGTTGTTGACTCGCTTGGCCAGCCAATTGATGGAAAAGGGCCGATTGAGACGGACGAATTCCGTGTTGTTGAAGTGGTGGCTCCAGGTATCATCAAGCGTGAGCCGGTCAAGGAGCCTCTTCAGACAGGAATTAAGGCCATTGATTCCATGATCCCGATCGGAAGAGGGCAGCGAGAGCTTATAATCGGTGACCGACAGACCGGAAAGACCGCCATTGCGATAGATACCATCATTAACCAGAAGGACAGCAACGTTAAGTGTATCTATGTCGCTATTGGCCAGAAGCGGTCTACAGTCGCCCAGGTTGTTGCCACGCTGGAGCGTTTCGGCGCCATGGCTTATACCACAGTAGTTTCCGCTACTGCGTCTGACCCCGCTCCAATGCAGTACATCGCCCCGTACTCTGGTGTCACAATGGGTGAATACTACCGTGACAACGGGCAACACGCACTCATCATCTATGATGATCTCAGCAAGCAGGCTACTGCATACAGACAGCTATCCCTGCTGCTCAGACGTCCTCCTGGCCGTGAAGCTTTCCCTGGCGATGTTTTTTACCTGCATTCACGTTTGCTTGAGAGAGCTGCAAAAATGGGCGAGGTCCATGGTGGTGGCAGTCTCACAGCTCTGCCTGTAATTGAAACTCAGGCCGGTGACGTTTCCGCTTATATTCCGACAAACGTTATTTCGATCACGGATGGCCAGATATTCCCTTTCCACAGACCTTTTTTACTCAGGCGTGCGTCCGGCTGTTAACGTCGGTCTTAGCGTATCACGAGTTGGTGGAAATGCTCAGGTCAAGGCCATGAAGCAGGTTGCAGGATCTTTACGTCTTGATTTGGCCCAGTTTCGTGAACTCGAAGCGTTTGCCCAATTCGGGTCTGATCTGGACAAGGTTACTCAGGCTCAGCTCGCCAGAGGCACACGTCTGGTCGAAATGCTGAAACAGGCGCAGTATGAACCAATGCCTGTGGAAAAACAGGTGGCCGTTATTTTCTCCGCCACTGCAGGATTCGTTGACAGTTATGATGTTCGAGCTCTTGGTGAATATGAGAAACAGTATCTCAGTTATCTGGAGAGCAGTCACCCGGATGTCCTGAAAGAGATCAAAGAGAAGAAAATAATTTCCGCAGAGCTTGAAGCGAGGATGAAGACCATCCTCGAAGAGTTCAAGGGAATATTTAATCCTCCGTCTTTTTCACTGGTGTAGGGACGGTTTGTAAAAACAAAGCTCTATTGACATCGGGGCATAGTCAACAGTAACGAGGTCCAAATGGCAAGCCTACGAGATATTCGTAAACGCATAGCCAGCGTCAAAAACACACAAAAGATCACCAACGCCATGAAAATGGTAGCGGCGGCCAAGCTAAGGAGAGCAGAAGAGGCCATCAAGGCGGGAAGACCCTTCGCTGACAAGATGAGAGAGGTCCTAATGTCGTTGGCGGCTAGAACCAACCCAGGCGCTCATCCAATGCTTTCCGTCAAACCTGTAAAAAAGGCGTTGCTGATTCTGGTGACTGCTGACCGAGGGCTTTGCGGCGCTTTCAACACAAGTTTGAATCGTCGCGCTGAGGCGTTTATCAAAGAAATGAAAGCCAAGGGCGTTGAAGTAGAATTGCTGACAGTAGGTCGCAAGGGCAATGACTACTTCCGCAGGCGCTCTGTTTCTATCGTACAAAAATTTTCAAATGTAATGGGAAGCGTAAGCTATGAACTGGCTGGTGACATCTGTAGTGCATTCAACGAAAGGTTCATTGCGGGAGATCATCAGGAAGTCTATATTCTATACAATAGCTTCAGAAGCGCTGTGACGCAGGTTCTTACTCTTCGCAGACTTCTCCCGATCGCTCCGGAAGAAGAGGGCTGGAAGCCTCGACGGGCCTACCTGTATGAACCATCGGAGGAGGAGCTCCTGAGCGCCCTTCTTCCGAGATACATCCAGGTCCAGGTATTTGCGGGCATGCTGGACTCGGTTGCCAGTGAGCACGGCGCTCGAATGACAGCCATGGAGGCCGCCACTTCCAACGCCAAGGAAATGATATATAAATTGACTTTGAAGTTTAACAGGTTACGTCAGGAATCGATTACGACAGAACTAATGGAGATCGTCGGCGGGGCGGAGGCGCTGAAAGGTTAAACCGACTCTCTCCATACCTATAAATCATTTAAACGAAGACCTTTTCAGGAGGAAATCCTAAGATGAGTGTGGGAAAAATCGTCCAAGTTATTGGCCCCGTCGTCGACGTTGAGTTTCCGGAGCATCAGCTGCCCTCAATATTTAATGCTCTTTTCATATCCAACCCAGCTATCAACGATGAGCCGGACAATCTGGTCGTCGAGGTAGCGCAGCACCTCGGTGACAATACGGTTCGAACAATCGCCATGGATACCACTGACGGACTCGTCAGGGGTATGCCTGTCAAGGATACCGGCGCCCCAATGCAGGTTCCTGTGGGCAAGGCGGTTCTTGGCCGCATCATGAACGTTGTGGGACGACCGGTTGATGAAGGCGGCCCCATAGTTTCTGAGGCCATGCGTCCTATACACCGCTCTGCTCCTTCATTCGATGAGCAGGTCACTCAGATTTCCATTCAAGAAACTGGTATCAAAGTCGTTGACCTCATCGCCCCGTTCATGAGAGGTGGAAAAATCGGATTCTTCGGTGGCGCTGGCGTTGGAAAGACAGTCTTCATGATGGAGATTATCAACAACATCGCAAAGCAGTTCGGTGGAACCTCAGTTTTTGCCGGTGTTGGTGAGCGTTCTCGTGAAGGTAACGACCTTTATCTGGAAATGGGTGGAGTGCTTCCGGGAATGGAAAAGAAGCACGAAGGTGAAAGGGTCATAGACCGAGCGGCTCTTATCTACGGGCAGATGAACGAACCGCCTGGAGCACGCGCTCGTGTGGCTCTGACGGCCCTTACAGTCGCCGAGTATTTCCGTGACGAGCAGGGTCTTGACGTTATGTTGTTCGTAGACAACATCTTCAGGTTCACTCAGGCGGGGTCAGAAGTTTCGGCCCTCTTGGGACGTATGCCCTCAGCGGTCGGTTACCAGCCAACACTGGGAACCGATATGGGTGAATTACAGGAGCGCATCTGTTCGACCAAGAACGGGTCCATCACGGCTGTTGAATGTATTTACGTTCCTGCCGACGACCTCACGGACCCCGCGCCTGCAACGACCTTTGCTCACTTGGATGGAACAGTCGTTCTCTCCCGCCAGGTCGCAGAGCTTGGAATCTATCCCGCGGTTGACCCGTTGGATTCTACTTCCAGGATTCTCGATCCCCGAGTCTTGGGCGAAGACCACTATGCTGTTGCTCGATCCGTGCAGCTTGTGCTTCAGAGATACAAGGATCTGCAGGACATCATTGCGATTCTTGGTATGGACGAGCTTTCAGAAGATGATAAACTGGTTGTTTCCAGGGCCAGAAAGATCCAGAGATTCCTCTCCCAGCCTTTCTTTGTCGCTCAGGAATTCACTGGAACGCCCGGAAAGTATGTCAAGATTGCTGATACAGTCTCAGGTTTCAAGGAAATCGTTGAAGGCAAACTCGACGATCTTCCTGAGCAGGCTTTCTATATGGTTGGAGATCTGAACGAAGTTAGAGAGAAAGCTCAGAAACTGGCGAGCGCCTGATCAGGAGAGACTAATGGCTCAAAAGTTCAAGGTTGAGTTAGTGACTCCGAAAGGGGTTGTGCTTAATAAGGAAGTAGAAGAGGTTATTGCCCCGGGGATCATGGGGGAATTCGGAGTGCTCGTCGGACATACTCCTATGCTGACTTTCATCAAACCCGGTGTATTTTCTTATCTTGAAAACGATCGTTTTGTCAGATACGCTGTTGGGTCAGGTTTTTGCGAAGTCTTGAAAGATGCCGTGAATGTGCTGGTGGTAGAGGCGCATTCTGTGGATCAGTTGGACAAGAATGAAGCTAACGAAGAGCTTGTTCGTCTCGAAAGGGAGATTCTCGAGGTTAGCGCAGTTGATAATCCATCTGAATATGAGAAGTTGTCTGAAAGCATCAAGGTGGCCAAGGCCAAGGTTTCGATTCTAAGCTGACATCATCTGAGCGATTTTTCAGTTCAAAAAAGGTCCCGGACAGACTGGTTGACACAGTTTCCTTCGGGGCCTTTTTTCATTTATCAAAATGCAGTGGGGCTAGAAGTTATGCGCATAAATCCGTCCATACTCCAATTTCAGGACAGGTTGTCAGATTTGAAATTAGAGGCTGTCCTACTAAATACATCAGAAATTACCCCGTCAGTCAATTTGAGTCGATTATCAGGCTTTTCCGGATCTGACGCCACTTTGGTTATTACTCAAGAGCAGGCGCACCTCTTTACTGACGGTCGATACAAGATTCAGTCCAGATCTGAAAGCCCTGGTTTGAGGATTCATGTGACCAAAAACAAGATTGTATCGATCGCCAGATTTATTCAGTCCAGAAGAATCAGGAATATTGGACTTGAGGGAACTAGAATATCGTATGAATTTATCAACCAGTTAAGTAAAAAGTGCCCTGGAGTCGAATTTTCAACGATAAATAGATCAGTTCTGGATGAATTCAGAATGATAAAAACAGCAGAAGAGGTTGATAAAATTCGCGCCGCCGCGCACCTGGCTTCATCGGCTTGCATTGAAATTGTGGCCGCTGGCCTGAAAGGAAAAACCGAATCAGAAGTAGGCGCCGAGCTGGAGACGCTGTTTAGGAAGAGAGGCGCCTCGGGTCCTTCGTTTGCTACTATAGTCGCCTCCGGTCTGAGGAGTGCGCTTCCTCATGGCTCCGCAACAGGAAAAATCATTAATTCCGGGGATCTTGTCATAATTGATTACGGCTGCAAACTGTCGGGCTATTGCAGTGATGAAACAGTTACCTGCATTGTTGATAAGGCCCCAGGTGATGGCCAGCAGAAAATGTATCAGGCTGTGAAAGATGCTCATGACCGAGCCATAGAGGCTCTCAAGCCAGGGATCCAAGCCAGAGACGTTGACAAAATAGCCCGGGATACCATCAGTCAGGCAGGTTATGGTCGTTATTTCGTACATAGTCTTGGTCATGGAGTGGGCATGGAGGTCCATGAAGCGCCTTATCTCTCTCCCAAGTCTGCGGACAGGCTCGAATCCGGGATGGTGTTTACCATAGAACCGGGTGTTTATGTCGAGGAAGTCGGAGGAATCAGATTGGAAAGTCTTGTTCACTTGAAAGAAACCGGCCCGGAAATCCTGAGCCTCTGCCCAAAGGATCTGATCGCAGCAGCTTGACTTATTAATCAAATACGGTTAATACTAAAAAGATTTAGTGTTATTGAGACGACGAAAGATCGCAAAATAATAGGGAAGCTTTATTTGGGAGGACGTATATGTATTCTACACCAGACTTCAGGAAAGGGCTCAAAATTGAAATTAATGGAGAGCCTTTCATTATAGTTGAGTTTCAACATGTCAAACCGGGCAAAGGGGGCGCTTTTGTAAGAACAACTCTCAAGAGCCTTATAACAGGAAACGTTCTTGACAAGACCTTCAGGTCAGGAGAGAAGGTTGATAAGCCGGATCTTGAAGAAAAACAGATGCAGTTTCTTTATGAGAGTGAAGGGGAATTCCATTTCATGGATGTTGAGACCTACGAGCAACTATTTCTTACAGCTGAACAGCTTGGAGACGCGCGGAACTATCTTCAGGAAAATGTTGCTGTGACAGTCCTGTTTCACAACGGCAAGTCCATAGGAGTAGAGGCTCCGATTTTTGTAGAACTGGAAGTAACTTTCACCGAGCCCGGCATTAAGGGTGACACAGCGGCGGGCGCTACAAAGCCCGCAACACTGTCCACAGGTATGACAATCCAGGTGCCACTTTTTGTCAATGAAGGCGATGTACTGAGAATTGACACCAGAACAGGCAAATACATAGAGAGAGTGCGATAAAACAACAATATGGATTCATTAGGATTAATTGTCCATGATGAACAGTCGTTCCTGTCAAAAGTCATTCGACGCGGGACAGAAGACGGAATACTGACTAGGGATAGAGGCGACGAAATTTTGAGAATCTCAGTCGCCATGGCTAACAAATATGTCCTCCAGAAGGAGATAGATTTCAGATCGGAAGAGGAACTTTCAAAGGTTCAGGGTTCTATTCTCAATCTCATAGGTGTAGGGCTTGAAATAAAATCAAAAGGCTTCACCGATGAGGGAGTCAATCTGTTGATGCAGACTTCTCCTGTACAATTGTTCCGTCTGGCTCACACAAGAATTGATAACCTCAGAATGAGGTGGAAGAAACTACTCCTCAATCATAACATTCAGATCATGGTTAGCGCGGATGAATACGAATGTATGAGTGATCTGACATGTCACATGCTGTCAAAGATGAGTATTTTCACAGAGAGAGAGTTGTATACAATAAAATCTACTACCCTGCCTGATGAACTATTCAACAGTCTGACTATTCTTGAATATTACGAGGCGGAAACAGAAAAATATGAATTCATTCTGACCCTGAAGGACATATTACCGTTTTCGATTTTGAACAAGGCGCCTAACGTGAGCGCTGAAAATATTTCTGAGGTAGATTCAATTCGGGAGGCTATGATAAACACCTTGGTAGTTTCCCACTTCAACGAGTCCCCCAATCCAGTCAGTGTGACTGTTGATCAAATTAGAGGTTTCATGGAATCTCTGGATTGGGATTCAGAAATGGACATTTTCCCGGACGAACTGGAAACTTCCGTTATTGATGTCATTCACGAATTGGGGCAGGGACTTACAGAGCGTCAGGCTTCACTGCTTGCAAAGGAAGTTATCCGATCCGTCCAGAGATTCGTGGAAACTATCGTCAGGGAATGGGATACCGTCAATTCCAGTGATGAGACGGTATTTTTCAAGAGATGGGTTCGAATGGCTTTGGTAGCCGATTCTGAAGGACATGTGGAGAGAATTCTTTCTTCCGACCGTCCCCTCGATGAATTCGAATTTGAATCAATGCTCGACAAGCTCTTGAGATTGCCAACAGCAGAGGCTGAAAACCTGGCAAAAAAAATATCCTGGAACCACCTAAAAGTTGACCAGATTATTCGTTTATTCCATGATGCGAGGGCACACCAGCCCTTGTTTGCCAAACACGTTCAAATAGGACGATTCTCAACTGATGAACTCATTGATTTGATTGAGAGCCTCGAGCCGGATACATTCACGGCAATGCTTCCCGAGATTAGGGAACGTCTGCCACAGCTTGACTTGAGGCTGGAAGACATTGAGATATTGTCAAACTTGCATCAGGATAAAATAGAGAGTCTTTGGCGGTCATGTAATCCTCCGATAGACCTGGACAAAGGTAAAATCCTGTCTGAATTCAAGGACTCCGGACTCAAGCTGAAGAAGGCGCTGTTCAATTCATGCATCAGGAGTCCCCTATTCCAGGATCTGTTTGAGGAGGCTTGGGCTATGGACCCGGAATTCGTCAAAAAAGAAGCCAGATCAATGACTGCGGCGGAAATCCAGCAATTTCTGATGTCAGCGTCAGGCGGAGTCATGCCCGAGCTTCAGGATACGGCCAAACAGGAAAACACTCTAAAATTCGCATCAAGACAATTGTCCTCTTTTTTTTCAAGCCTGCCTGTGTCAAAGAAAAAGGCTGCCATCAAATTTTTCCTCAATCTCAGGGAACACTCAAAAGCAGGGAAGATTTGAGTGCTGTGGAACGCAAAAAGGGTATTGCCACATTGTTGTGTAGCATCGTTTGAGTGTCCCGGTATTTTCAGGAGCTTCTGATTGAAGACAGCGCCGGATGCAAAAAAATGAAGCTTGGGCAACAATAAGTGATCATGTTTATTGTCCAACCCAAGCTTCCAGCGCGTAGAGAGGAGCATGAAAAGGAGGGGTTGATAAATTCGAAGAGTCCGGTTGTATTGAAGTCTAGGCCGAACTATCGCGGTCTTTGCTCGAGTTTGTAGTGGTTGTCACGTCGTCAAGTAACCTCTTGGTGTCCGCCAAAAGAGGGCAGCCTGCCGGAGAACACATTTCCAGAGATGAAACTGCCTGTCGGTAATACCTTCTGGCCTCCGGAATGTTGCCCGCAGATCTGTAAACCCCAGCAAGCCTTCTGGAGGCCAGAGCCAGAGAAAGGTTATTAACGGAAGACCCGGAGCCAAGAATAGCTAGCGCCCTCTTGTAACAGTCTATTGCCCTGGCTTTCTTCCCCGAACCAGCATAAGAATCTCCCATTGCTATCCAACTGTCGCAAACCAGGTTGGATGATGATTCCCCCCTGGTTTCAAGATATCGAACAGCGACCCGATACTGCATGCAGCATTCACTATGTCTTCCCTGAGCTTTCAGACTGTCCGCAAGGCTCAACCTTGCATTCTCAATGTCCAATCTGGTTCCCGGATGATACTTGGAGTAGGAATCCAGAATAGACATTGCCGTCATCAGCCTTTTTTCAGCCTGGCTGTAGTCCCTGGCCATTGAGTCGAGTTTGGACAGACCTATTAGTGAATCAGCCACCGCCGGGTTTTCAGGATTGTTTATCTGATTACAAATCCTGATGGATCTGTTAAACAGGGTCCTGGCCTCTTCAGTATTACCCATGAGAAGTTCATCTTTAGCTAGTTCGTTGATGAGCTTGGCCGTATTGGGGTGTAATTCCCCAAATATCTGTTCCTGAATTTCTAGCGCCCTTTTGTGCTGACGAAAAGAGTCTGTGAACGATCCAGTTCTTCTACTAAGATCCCCCAGCAGAATCAGAGAACGTATAGTGTAGACGCTCTTGGTTCCGAATTCTATTTCACTCTGCTTCACTGACTCCCGAGCCAGAGCCAACGATTGTTGAAGTTTCCCCCCCCTGAAGTTGTCTTGGGATGAATTGTAAAGCTGTCTCCAGTTTTGTTGGCCCGCTTGACCTACAGATGGGAAAATGATTAGAGCTGCAAAGCCAACGGCGTATGTGAGTAGTTTTTTCATGACGATCCCTCCATGGCGCTTTAACCGGCACAATTTCCTGATTTCTAAAAGTTTCTGACTCCTCATCTACACAGACTGGAGAAAAAATCCACAAGGGGAAGTATCCGCAGATAATATTGGGAAAGTCTTTTTTTGGATGGGCGGCCCGCTAAATTGAGACGCCCAGTCCACGCAAGGAGCTAAAATCCTCCCTCGGAGAAGGACTTCAGTGACCTACTATAGAGCAAGAATGGCGCCTGATTTTCAAACTGCGCAAAAAAAGTGTATGAATTCAATTTTACAATGAAAAACAGAATTTGGTCGGATGGAAGCCAAAAGGGGGAGGTCAAGATGGGTGAATTTCACCCATCATTTTAAACCATGAGGTTTTTTTGACCCAATCGAGAAAGCGGGCGCCAATCCGGGCATACTTGAGGCCGCAGGTGAATACATTCTAAAAGACCTGGCCCACTGAGGATGAGCTAGAGGAACACGTTAGTGTGCAGCAATGATCAATCTTTTAGAATTCCGGGCTTAAAGCGGCGCATCACTTTTTACCTGGAGAATACCAACCTGATGGTTTACCCCAGGAGTTTCAGAAATTCGGGATTTACAGCGTAACCGCGCTTAATTGCCTCATCTACATGCAACTTTGCCCTTTCAATATCGCCTTTGTGGAATAATGAAACAGCCAGGTTATTGTGAGCCATGGCAAAATCCGGTCTTAGAGTTACGCACTTGAGGTTATGGTCAATACTTTTTTCCAGGTCACCCAGGGAGAGGTAGGCGTTTGCAAGATTCAGATGGGCCACTACATGGTCCGGTTGGAGAGTTAAAGCCTTAGTGAAACTGTGTACCGCCTGATCGAAGTTCCCTTTAGACATAAATGCAATGCCGATTATGATACATCCTTCGACTAGATCCGGCCTAAATTCGAGGGCCTTCAGGCTTTCCTGAATGCAGGCGTCATAATCTCCCTTCTGAAGATAAATTGACGCAATGTTGATTCGGGCTTCGAGCATTCCAGGCCTCAGTTTGAGAGCTTTCCTGAACTCGGCGAGGCTGCCATCCCAGTCCATGATTTTTGACAGGCCCAACGCGAGATTGTAGTGCGCGCTGGCCGAATCAGGCATTTCCTCCACAGTTTTTTGCAAACTTTCCAGGCTATCACCCTGAGTGGCGTTTTCCTCGTTGAACAATGAATAATCTGACATTTAGCCTCCTCTATATTAATGCTGGAACATTATCAACCGCATTTGAGAAATCCGCGCCGTTCTCTATACCGACACAGATTTTATAACCTATTTTCATGTTTTCTGGCAAAACCTGTAAGTATGGCGTGGCACCTGCACGATGTTGCCAGAATGAAGCTATCAAGGGACTCTGTTTTCCCGGTTATGGCTTTCAACTCAGAAAAATAGAAGCCACCAACTCCCGGTAAACACTGATGGCTCCGTAGAACTACAACTGGACTGTCCGGTTCGCCAAGTCCCTCCAGTTTTTCATACAGCGGTAAACGGATCTCTCCGGTTACTGAACATCTTTCTGATTCACTGCAATCATCAGGACACAGGAAATCTGAGTAACTGCAGCAAACATTGAATTGGTCGAGAATAAACACGTTAGGAAGATTTTCTATAAGACTATGGTTAATTTCAGCAAAACCCAGTTTTGTCGACACTTTTGATAAATAAGCGGCCGCAATGTGGAATGGAGCTGTGGGTATTAAGAGGAAATCCTCCTCGTCATCCGGAACCGTCTCAAGGAAGTTGACAACATCTGTCTTGTGAAAACTGAATTCAGCTCCATCTGGAATGACAAGATTCTTCGATTCTGTGTCCAATACTATTATTTTGTCGGAGCTATCGAGCTTGGATAGCCTGGACAAGGCAAGACGGCCAAATTTACCGTAACCAGCTATTACTATTTTCATCGTATCACGGCTCTCACAACTCTTGTTCTACCTCCGAGGTCCCTTTGGAAAGTGATCTTCCTGTACCTTCCTGTCGTTTCAAGAATTTCAGCCACATCACTCGACTGGCCGTCGCCAGTTTCCAGAATGAGCGAGCCACCCGGGGAGAGAAATTCCGCAGCTTGCTCCCCTATGATGCGAAAAAAATCCAATCCATCTGCGCCACCGTCCAAAGCCGACATCGGATCGAATTTTACAATTTCTGGGGCCAGGTTAGTGATGTCCGAGGTTCGAATATATGGAGGGTTAGAAAAAATGACATTGAAGAATGGACCTCTTCTGAAGGCGCTAGTCAAATCAGACAACACCACAAAGAACCGGTCTGCGCACCCGAGCAAGCGGGCGTTCTCAAGGGACAGGTCAATTGCCGAGCGGCTGATGTCTATTCCGATTATGCTGACATTTGGGTTCTCGAGCAGAACACTTACAGAAATCGCGCCGCTACCCACTCCTATTTCCAAAGCCATGGGCTTATTGCAACTGGCCAGTTCATTTACCACCACTTCGACCAGGGTCTCAGTGTCTGGCCGTGGAACCAAGACGCCTGGCAACACCTTAAACGGATGAGACCAGAATTCCTTGTTGCCCACTATCAGTGAAACAGGCTCCCTTGAAGCGCGCCTCAATACAAGCTCACGATAAGTATCCCTCTCAGCGGTGGACAAAGGTCTCTCATAATTAAGATAGAGCTGGACGCGCGAAAGGTTCAGGCAGTAGCCAAGCAGCACTTCCGAATCAAGCCTGGGTGTGTCGCACCCCTTGGATTCGAAATAATCGGTGGTCCATTCCAGGATTCGTTTCACGGTCCACACATCTTTTTTGTTATCAGGCGTATTCATTTTTAAATCGGTTGCGACTAATTAAAACGTCTCAATAAATATCATGATTTCATCATGGCTGAATTGAAAACTAAAGTAAATCACAACAGCCAGATACTAACTTCCGTTGCCCTTAAGTTATTTTAAAATACTTATATAAACAGTATACAACGAGTATATTACCATGTAAGACTTTAATTATGTTTTTGCTGAATTTCGTGGAACTTTCATTTTGCCATTTTGTCATTCATATTATCCCCATAATAACCCTCCTCAGAGACCCTGATGCGCGCTCCAGGGTCTCGATCCCCTTCCTCGGAGTCGGTTCGATTGGTTACGATCGATTGTTCAGGATCTACTGGGTAGTGGAGGATAGTCTACCAAAAAATCATTTAAGAACGGCAGGTTGGTCTTGTAGCGTCTGCATGCTACCCAAACCGTCTTCCGGTAAAGTCCTTCAACCAGTTAAAGGAAAGGGGGAATTCTTCAAACAGGATGAAAACAAAAGCGGCCCGTGAGGCCGGACATGCAGTATCAGCTGTTGAAAAGAAGACACAAACTGAAATAATTTACTTTTTCCTGGCTATCTCCAAATCCTGAAGTTTTTGAAATTCGACTTTCATTTCCTCAATTGGAGTCATGGTCGCTTTTCTCGAGGTGGTTATGATTTTACCGCGGACAAGACCGTACTCAACAGTTTGAGGATAATGGAAGCGCCTCTTGGATATTCTTCTCTTGTCAATCCACTGTGCCTGATGGATAGGAAGATAAAATGAAAACCTGAATGGTTCTAGGACAATATGAAAATGATAGAGATCAAAATATCCTTCTTCAAATTCTACCTTGCATTTTGGGGTCAGGTACATCCTGAGGTGATGTTTGTTTGAACCAGTCTCGGTCTCCCAAAGCTTCTTGGCTTCCGGGGAGAGGTTGTATACTTCCCTGTCACCCCTGCGAACGTAGTTAACTGTAAGGCAACCGTGGCCACTCTTGAAAATCTTTTCAAGAACGTTGTGCTTCAGGGGAAATAGCTCAGCGCTTGTCTTGGTCTCATGAACAAGGAAGCACAGAAAATAACACGCTTTGGCTATCTCTTTCTCCGGAGAATTCAAGGCGTTAATTTCGTCGAGGTTTGCCAGATGGAATTTCACCTTTTCTGGCATGACCGCCTTGGTTTCTTTTGGCTTTTTTGGTCTCGGTGGTGTTGGACCGAACCTCATGCCTCGAGGATTGGGCAAGAACGGTTTTAGCCCTTTGTCTTCTCTCTTGTAAACTATTATGGGATCCCGTCTGGGAGGTTTTTTTGGCATTTTATTCTCCTTGGCCCGGATGCGTGCGCCACTGTTCGCTACTGCTCTCAGAATGTAGCCATAACTTATGTGTTACCTGAGAGCAAATCCCTCTAACCTCAAAGTCATTCATTTATGAATATGTTTTACCTGGATTATTGAATGTCTGTAATGTCAAAGATTGCTAAATATTTTGAAAGACGTCATCCCCTGTTAGGGGCTACCCCGCTGACGCGCAATCGACTTTTTGGATTGTTCTCATGCACACGATAGTGATATTAGAACTTCAAGCCTGTTTCAAGCAGTTTAACTGCTTTACACAAAAAGCCTGTCCACCCACCTTGTTTTACCTCTAAACATTTACCTCAAACTAATCAAGAGAAATCTTTATGAAGACTGCAATCAAGTTGCGCCAGCAATTGCATGAGGTTATAAACTACCACAGGAGGATATCATGGAAATGGAAAAATTTGTTTCATCTGAAGAAAAAAAAGCATTGTCCGAGCATGAATCGAAAAGACTCCTTGCCCAATATGGAATACCAGTATCCAGAGAAATCCTGATCAGCTCAAAGGATGAATTAGGCGACGCTGTAGAAAAAATAGGTTTTCCCCTGGCCATGAAGGGAAGTTCAAGCCAGTTCAGCCACAAGACCGAGATGAACCTTGTCAGTCTGGATGTCAAAAACCTCGAAGAGGCCCGTTTTGAATTCGAACGGATCTCTCAAATCATGGACGGTCGGGGTGACGGTGTCCTGGTTCAGGAAATGGTCAAGGGCAAACGTGAATTAATGGCTGGGTTGACTCGCGACGCGCAGTTCGGCCCATGCGTGATGTTTGGCCTGGGCGGTATCCTGACCGAGGCGTTGGAGGATGTCTGTTTCAGGATGGCTCCCATAAACAAAAAACAAGCCTATGAAATGTTTAATGACATCAAGGCAAACAAGATTCTTGGAGCCGTTCGGGGAATGGACCCCGTAGATCTTGATTTACTGGCTGACATCCTGGTGGCGCTGGGGAATCTCGGTATCGAAAGAAACGACGTTCAGGAAATAGACCTGAATCCCATCATCATAAGGAACGGCTCGCCCGTCGCCGTTGACGCACTGGTAATCACCACTCAGTAAGAAGATTTAAATTGCCGGCCGGTAGAGGATGGCGCTTCCAAATATTTCCAGACCCGAAATGACTACCTCTTGAAATTGGCTCACCATCAACTACGGACACCCGTCGCATCCACGCGACGGGCGCCACCTCAATCTTTTCAGTCCCGAGCTCAACTAGAGCTTTCATTAACTTAATAAAATACTTCATTAATACCTAGAAAATATATCAGTTAACGATTGTCTGGGTGATTCCTCAAAAGATATTATAAACCTAAAAAATCATTGTATTACAGGTATATATATAATTAAGGAAAATAATACTGTGAAATAGTTGAAGATGATATCCAGATAAAGCATTAGCTTTTAGCAATAATAAAGATTTATTAATAATTATAGCATTATAAGATAATAGTTCTTTTGAATATTGAATTAGTAATTGCCTGTTATCACGTATAGATGAGTTTTTAATATAAAAAATACTTGACAAACAGATTCTATCCTATTAGAAGTTGCGCACCTGCATCAGTCCTACCATATATTACCTTCCGTTGACTCCCGCTAAGCGTCCTACCCGATGCCCCAGAGGGGGTCCCGCCTTTTTTGTGGCTAAAAAAATGCAATGATATCAAAGAAATAGACTTGAATCGCCGTAGCTGAAGAATCGGTAGCGATTCTTTATGGCTTCAGCATAAGCCTCTTTAATTGTTGAAACACTGGAAAATGAAGCTACCAGAGCTAGAAGAGTGGAACGTGGGAGATGGAAATTGGTGACGAGAGCCTGGACAACTCTGAATTTATATCCAGGTTTAATAAACAAATCAGAATATTGTCTGCCATGTCTAACGAATCCATCATCTTCTACGGCTGATTCCAGCGTCCTCATGGATGTGCTTCCAACTGCTACGATACGGCGGCGCTCTTTTATTGCGGAGTTTATGGTGGCGGCCGCCTGTTCGGATATTTCAAAAAATTCAGTTTCCATTTTGTGCTCTCTGATGTCAGGAGATCTCATTGGCATGAAAGTTCCAATTCCAACATGGAGCGTGATTTTTGTTGTAGTAATCCCCAAACCTTGGATGTCTTCCAACAATCTGTCTGTAAAATGAAGTCCGGCTGTAGGCGCGGCTATGGAGCCTGGAGAACTGGAATAAACCGTTTGATACCGGGACCTGTGTTGTACTGAGTCATTTTTCCCGGACTTTATGTAGGGTGGTAGAGGTGTCTCACCAAAATCATCGAGGAATTTCAGGAAACTTTCTTCCGGACACGGAAACTGAATCAGCGCCCTTCCAGCGCTCAATGGTTGCAGCGCTCGCAGGGTGATTTGTTTGTCGGTTACAATCACGGCTCCAGGTTTGAGAGGTTTGCTGGATTTTACCAGGCACTCGCGAACGGCGCCGCCGCATACTGAAGGGCCCTCACTCCTGAAACCGGGATTCAGCGCCAATATCTCGACAGCCCCTCCGGTTTCTTTACGTCCCCTCATCATAGCAGGGGCCACGCTGGTTTCGTTGAGAACCAGTAGATCAGACTGATTCAGGAATTTTGGCAACTCTCTGAACAAATGGTGTCTTACAGATCCACTGCGCCTGTTTATGATCATCAGTCTGGATTCATCGCGAATTTTCACTGGCTCTTGGGCTATTAGTTCCTGCGGCAGTTCATATTCATACGTAGACAACCGGTAGTCGGCTGGAATTTCATGTGTAGTCGGCATCTCTTGTGTTTCTTTACTTAGTGAGTAAGTCATTTACGGAATTTGAAAAGGAGGCATGGCTCAGAGGTCGAGAGCGTTTCTGGCAAGATAGATGATCACAAGCCCGAGCAGAGTCATTAAAGCGCCAAACATTCTTAGCGCAGCGTCAGGTTGTTGTTGAACTACAGTCATTATGGATTTCATTTTTTCCGGGAAAGCAAAGTATGGCAGACCTTCAACAATCATAACCATTCCTAGCACACACAGGAAAAGCTCCATCATCAATCTCCGCTTCTACTGGTTCGAAGAGGAGGCCTCTTCAGAACAGAATCTGATATAATCTCTCGATATTTTGACTAGTATTACCGCATAGAGACAAAAATAAATCAACGTCGTGACCGAACTCAAAATAGATAGCCACTCCAGCAGAAAATCAACAATCACAGGAATAATCAGCGCAGCGGCAGTAAATTTTGTGGCGTCTGAAAAAGTCAAAGGACAGGAGAGTCTCTTGGTAACAATCATGGGAATGAAAGCAAACAGGCATACCTGAGCCGATTTGGCCATCAGGAAGTAGAATATGAAAAAAGTCCAGGCCATCATCCAGATACTTGATGAATACTCATTGAGGGCTCCCAAGAGGGAGGTAGAGTTGATGACCATGTCTGGAAGGTTACGGAAAGATATCTCACTGAGTTGGTCGTGATTCCTGAAAACCATGAAGTCTCTAGACACCGCTACGCCATAAGGGGTTTCTTTTATGTATTCATAAGCTTCACGCTGTTTGTTATCACGTGTGTCGATCACCAGGGTGACATCCTTGTCGGCCAATGAAGTCAGATAATGGGGTTGTCGTTCCTTGATCGAGGCTTTGCCGTCAATAATGGAAATCTCTGGAATCAACGAATCGTAACTGCTTTCTATCCTTTCCAGAAATTGATTCACTTGAGGCTTTAATACAAGAATTGTTGACCAGGCGCTCATGAACGCTGATACAAGCACTATTAGTACAACATGTTTCGGCGAGAGAGTTAGCAAGGTTTTTGAGATTGACATCGTTAAGCCTCATAAAGAAACAGGGGACTAAAATCCCTGGTGTCAATGAATGAACACTAATTAAATCTGTCCAAAATGCTAGAAATTGACTTCACCGCTGGAGACCCTGATCAATCTGTTTTCATCGGTTCGTATGAGAAGAGAGCCAAGTTCGTCAATATCCTCAGCGATGCCCTCGATTTCGGTTCTGATGACTGAGTGTCCACGGTGGGCCCATTTTTGACGCCACAGCTCCAATATGCTCGCAAATCCGATGTTTTTGGACTGTTCATAGAGTAGAGCCATGTTGTCCAGGAAACAATTTGCCACATCCAGAATATCATAGGTTAGTGACGTATGGGTCGCCATTGAAGTAACCCTGTTTCTCAGTTCGGGGGGAAAATCATTTTCTTTACAGTTAATATTCAATCCAAGTCCAATGAGTATGAACTCTATACCATGATTAATTATCTGGGCCTGTGGTAGAATTCCGGCTATCTTTCGATTTGCGATGATAACGTCATTGGGCCATTTGACCTGAGCCAGGATCCCCGGACAAAACTGCTCCACAGTGACGGAAGTCGCCACCGAAGACAGCAATCCGTACAGGGGAGCCTGCTCTGGTTGACAATTCGGGCGAAGAATTAAGGTTAAGGCAAGATTCCTACCTGCTGGCGAAGACCAGCTTCGACCTAGTCTTCCTCTACCAGAGGTCTGATTGCAGGTCATGACCGCAACACCCTCTGAGGCCCCCTCTTTGGCCATTGTAAAGGCAATGTCCTGAGTGGATTCAGTCTGTTCCAGAATTATCAGGTTTTTTTCCACAACAATACCCGCCGGTCCCTAATTACAGAACTTTTTCATTCGTTCCAGCGCCTGGCGAATGCCACTCTCCCTGCCATCCATCTCTGTCAGCTTGTCTTTCTGTTTTTGTACGGCCTCAGGACTAGCCTTTTCCAGGAAATCCTCATTCGACAGTTTCTTGCGAATTGAACCGGCCTCTTTTTCAATCTTTGCCAACTCCCTTTCAAGTCGTGAGATCTCAGCTACTGGATCCAGTAGCCCTTCCAGGGGGGCAAAGATCCTGATGTTGCCGACCACGCCGGCTGCCGAGAATTTCGGAGGTTCAGTCATCGATCCCACCTGTTCAATATTAAAATCCGAGATCTTTGCCATCGTTTTCAGTGTGGGTTGATTGTCATGAATCAGGGAGGCATTCTTCTCGGTGTCGGGATAGATCGCCACCGGTAAGGCCTTCCCAGGGGCAATGTTCATCTCCGCACGGATATTTCTGATTGAACCGATTATGCCCATCAACGTTTTCATGCCGTCTTCAGCTTCTTCGTCCACCCACCTCTCATCACAGATCGGGAAGGGTCCTGAAATAACCGGTTTTTGATCCGTAGGGACGTATGAGGCTATTTCTTCGGTGATAAAGGGCACAAACGGGTGTAACAGCCGGATAACCGTGTTTAATGTTTCCTTGAGGACTACCGCAGCCCTGACGCGAGCATGCTCATCTGTCCCTGATAACGGTATCTTGGACTGCTCAATGCCCCAATCACAAAACTCGTGCCAAGTAAACTGGTACAATGACTGGGCCGCATCATTAAACGAATAAGTCTCTATGGCCTCGCTTACCTCAAGAACAGTCCTGTTCAAACGCGACAGCATCCATTTTTCCTGAATGGTGTAATCATCGAAGCTGTCAAGAGTCAGATCCTGCTCAACGGACTGAATGTGCGGCAGGGCGAATCTGGCCGAGTTCCAGATCTTGTTCATGAAGTTACGGTAGCCCTCTATCCTGTTTTCCGAGAGACGTATGTCCCTACCCTGAGCTGCCAGAGCCGCCAGAGTAAATCTGAAAGCGTCAGTGCCGAATTTATCCATGACCATCAAAGGATCTATGACATTACCCAAAGATTTACTCATCTTCTTGCCGTGTTCATCACGAACCAGCGCATGGATGTAGACATCCCTGAAAGGAACATCGTCCATGAACTTCAGTCCCATCATCATCATTCTGGCTACCCAGAAGAAAAGAATGTCAAAACCGGTTACCAGACAGGAGGTTGGGTAGAAAGCTTTGAGCAAGCCGGTCGATTCAGGCCAACCCATTGTGGAGAAGGGCCATAGAGCTGATGAGAACCAGGTATCCAGAACATCCGTTTCCTGTGTCAACTTGGATCCAAAGCACGCAGGACAGAATTCCGGGGTTTCCCTTGCTACGATAACTTTGCCACAGTCATCGCATGTCCAGGCAGGAATCCTGTGTCCCCACCATATCTGCCTGGATACGCACCAATCTTTGATGTTGGTCATCCACTCGTAATAGGTCTTGGTCCAGTTTTCCGGTATTATCCTGGTCCTGCCGTCTTCAACAGCCTTGAGGGCTTCTTTGGCCAAGGGTTCCACTTTGACGAACCACTGTTTGGATATCAAGGGCTCTATGACGTCCTTGCAGCGGTAGCAGTGGCCAAGACCAACATTGTAAGGTTTTATATCGACGAGATAACCATTGGACCGAAGTTCCTCTACTATCTGATTCCGGCATTCATATCGGTCAAGGCCGGCAAAGTGAATGCCATTAGAGTTTATGACCCCATTGGAGTCCATGATGGTAATGTGTTCCAAATTGTGTCTTATCGATAGTTCAAAGTCAGTGAGGTCATGTGAGGGTGTCACTTTCAGGGCGCCGGTTCCAAAATCCATGGCCACTATGGGATCACCGATTATTTTGAGCCTTCGTCCAACCAGCGGAAGAATGGCCGTTTTCCCCACCAGGTGGGCATACCGTGGATCAGTGGGGTTTACCGCCACTGCTGTGTCTCCAAGCATGGTTTCCGGGCGTGTCGTGGCTACGACCAGGAATTCATCCGAATCCTCAACAGGGTATTTGATGTGCCACAAACTTCCCGGGGCTTCATTGTGCTCTACTTCGAGGTCCGACAAAGCCGTATGACATCGAGGACACCAGTTGACTATGTAATCACCTTTATAAATGAGGCCCTGTTCGTAAAGCCTGACAAACACTTCCCTAACCGCTTTTGACAGGCCCGCGTCCATCGTGAAACGCTCTCTGTCCCAATCGCAGGAACAGCCAAGCCTCTTTAACTGATTGATGATCACTCCACCAGAATGCTCTTTCCATGTCCAGACTCTCTCCACGAACTTTTCTCTTCCGAGGTCCTGGCGAGTAAGGCCTTCGGCGGCCAGTTGTCGTTCAACGACGTTCTGGGTCGCTATTCCCGCGTGATCCATGCCGGGCATCCAAAGCGTATTGTAACCCTTCATCCTGTGGTAACGGATCAATATGTCCTGGAGGGTGTTGTTCAGAGCATGTCCCATGTGAAGGGAGCCAGTGACATTTGGCGGTGGAATCACAATTGAGTAATCCTTACCCGTTCTGTCATCTCCCGCCTTGAACAGTCCTTTCTCCTGCCATGTCTCATACCATTTATTTTCTATTTCAGAGGGGTTATACGTTTTGGGAATCAACTCTTGGATCATGAAAAGCTCCTGACCTATGATGGGGTTATTAAACTGCAACATTTATCAATAGCATTCCAGGGGGTGTATTGGCAACAGATTTGGCCGCAGAGGAAACCAGAACATGGAAATCAACTCTGAAATAGCCTGATCCGGGTAATTGACCCGGGTCTGTGCTGACTGGTCAATAGGAATGGTTGATTGGGGGATGTTGAGAAACCAATTGTATTTTGAGCTTAGTGAACCAAAAATGATCTTTAATTATGAGGCAATAGGGCTAAAAGCTAGAACTGCTTGATTTTTTTAAAAAATTACGTATACTAAAATCTACGCTATTTTCATCTGAGGTTTCATCATGAGATTACTCATTTTAGTAGTTGCGCTAACCGTGGCTATTAACGGCATCTTTGTAACCCAGTCAGGAGCCGTTGGACTATATGCAGTTGGAAAAGAGCAGATTAGTTGCTCCCCGCTAGTTGCACGTGGAGTTGTTCCTGACACATGGAACAAACTGTCCGAGGCTCTGCTGGTTCCGCAAATATCCTGGGCTCTGGACAGACTGGCCGTCGAAATGAAAACGGTTCTGAGCCAGTTTGGAGCGCCTCCATCAAATGGTGTAGCAGATACTGCAAGTTTGACTAAAGAAGAGATCCTTCCAGTTAATGACAAGGAAAAAGTGAAGGAAGTCCTCGAAGAAAAACCGGTCAAGAAGACAAAAAAGGTGGAAGTCAAAAAGGATAAAAAAGTCAAGAAGACATCGGACAAGCCTAAAAAAAGAATAAAAGTCCCTCCAAAGGCCATGTAGGCTGGCTCACTAACGGGAAGAGACGAATGTCATCGGAACACTGCGGACAAAGGCTGTCTTCCAAAAAAACACGGTGTTCCGAAAATGTGTCTCTTCGTGGTTTCCAAAGTTAAATGGTCTGTCCATATCCGCATCACCTTTGCTTAACCATCCATTTACCAGAAAACATGCTGACAAAGACCTACCATTCCGTTTTTTCAGATATCCTCGGCAGCAGTTAAAATCCGATCACTCAGAAGGTGGCAAGCCTGTGGTCGGTGAAGGCTGATCCATTTGAGTGGCAACCCGCAAAAGCGAATGGCCAGGGTGTTATCTGGGGGAGGCTGGTGAGGGATTAAATGATTGCTCGTAATCTGTGAATCCAGGTTTTGATCAGCCAGGGTGATTTTCCCATGAAGCCGTTGTAAGTTAGGTTTAATGACTTCCTGAGGCGCCATGGCTGACCGTTTCCTGCGTCAGGCGTTTTTATTGTGACGCTCAACAAACTCGTTCCACCGTTCATCGACAAAATTCTGCAGGGCGTTAATCTGATCCTGATTGATTTTGCGGAACCGGGTTTGTCCTTTCACATAGTCTGATACTGGCTTTCTTCTGGCTTTCTCAGCCAGGGCCAGGGATCGTGACGTCAACCTGAAAACTCCGTTCTTTATCTCAAAGAGCACATGAATTCCAGAGTCAACAGCCAGCTTGCCCATCTTGATCAGATCCTTGTTCGGGAAACCCCAACCGGGAGGGCAGGGCGCATGAACTTCCATATATCTGGAGCCGGTCGTATTTTTGGCTTCCGTTACCTTGTCGAAGAGATCGAGAGGAAAAGCGGGAGAGGCTGTTGCAACGTAAGGTATTCTGTGGGCCTCTACGATTCCTATCATATTCTTTTTATGCTGTAATTTGGCCAAGACAGGCGTGGTTGAAGTTAAGGCTCCCGCTGGGCTGGCGCTAGATCTTTGAGTGCCTGTGTTCATGTAACCCTCGTTGTCATAGCAGATGAAAAGAAAGTTGGTTCCTCGCTCAAGCGCCCCTGATAATGCCTGTATACCTATGTCATAGGTTCCGCCATCGCCTGCAAACGCAAGCACATTGTAGTCATCGTGTCCAAGAGCCTTGAGTCCTGCGGCTATTCCTGACGCCGCGGCTCCAGTGGCTCCAAAAGGGTTGTTGATACAAATCACTTTAACCGGGGTTATTGGGTAAACTCCATGAAGAACGGTCATGCAGCTCGCCGGAACCGCTACAACGGTTTTCTCCGGGTTGAGCGCCTTCAATGCATGTCTGTAAGTCAGCATGAGGCCGCAAGCTGCGCATGATCTGGTTCCTGGAAGGATGAATTCTTCTTTTGGTAGCAATTTGGCAGCGGATGTCGCCATGATAAGTCTCCGTAACAGAAAAAGTTTTAAAGACGTCTAACCGAATCTGAGTGTGAGGCCCGGACCAGCTCTAGATCCTGATGTCGATCCAGGCGTGGCCAATTCGTTCAGTTATTGCCCTGTGAACTTCATTAGCCAAGTTTGCAGGCAACACGTCACGTCCGCCCAGACCCACAACATAAGATGTAAATCTGGGATGATTCCTGGCGTCATACAGGGCCGACTTTACGTCCATCGCCAGAGCGCCCTCATAGCCGTAGCTAACGTCTTTTTCCATTACTGTTACCGTCTCGACGTCGCTAAGAGCCTTTAAAATTGCATCTTTTGGAAATGGCCTGTATGACCTTACTCCGACAACTCCTGCAGATATTCCTTTTTGTCTCAAGAAATCCGCCGCCAGCGTGCATTCGGACGCCAGGGAACCAAAGCTTACAATGGCGTGTTTGGCATCGGCCATTTTGTAGTCCCAACAAACTCCGCCACAGGATCTCCCAAAATGTTCCTGATACTCGCTGTCAACCTTCCTGATTACTTCAAGGCCGGATTTCATGTCCTGCTGAAGACGATATCGGATGTCCATATATCCAGGAACCGATTTCCCATCAGGGGATATCCTGGGATCGCTCAATATGAGAGGATTCACATTCATGTGCGAATAATTTTCGATTTCCGGTACTCGAGATCTGGGCGGAAGATACTGATCCACCTTTTGTTGCGCAGGTATATCGACGGGCGTTGTAGTGTGGGACAAAATGAAGCCATCGTAGCAGACCATTACGGGAATGTTGATCTCTTCCGCAATTCTGTATGCCTGGATGATGGAATCTATGACCTCTTGGCTGTTTTTGCAATAAAGCTGTATCCAGCCCGTATCCCTTTGAGACACAGAGTCCTGTTGGTCGTTCAGGATGGTCCACGGCGCTCCAACCCCTCTGTTGACGCACGCCATCACTACGGGCGTGCGGCTGCCGGCCGCCCAATGAAGCATCTCATGCATGTAGAGCAATCCGTTTGCGCTCGAGGCGGTAAATGCGCGTGCGCCCACCTGAGAGGCAGCAATTACTGAAGCCATGGCAGAATGCTCACTTTCAACAGTGAGATACTCAGCTTCAAGCTGTCCGGTTTCCACCATTTCCGCCAGTTCCTCTGTTACAGGCGTCTGTGGAGTAATAGGGTAAGCTGAAACAACCTGAACCCTGCATAATTTCGCGGCAATAGCTGCCGCTGAATTGGCCGTTATTATTCTTACGTCTGACATTTTAATGGTTCCCAAAAATTGTTTTTAGAGACGAGACAAGCCTTGTCAATTTTCTCCGTTCAGGAAAATTGCCCCAATCATCCCTGGCGAATGTTCTGAACAATCTTAGGTCGCGGAAGGGTCCCTTCCATCGATCATGCGTATAGCCTTCCTCGGACACTCCTGAGCGCAGATGCCACACCCCTTGCAATACTCGAGGTCGATCTCAAGAGGAAACTCGCGGGTGATGACCCCGTCAGGGCAATACAGCCAGCACAGAAGGCACGAATCCTTCTGGGAACATTTCTCCTGGTCAATCACAGGAGTCTGGGACCGCCAGTCACCAGTCTTGCCAGCCTCACCCCTGAAAGGTTTCGATACAGCTTTTGTGATAATTTCCTTTACTTCTTCCTTTTTCATTTAAGCCTCATAACAGAAAGTGCAACAAGATGCTGATCACGCGGAAGCCGTCTTTGACATCGGAACGCAGACGGTTATTTGTGTTAGTTTGTATGCCAGTTCAAGGGCTAACAAGTTTTTCTCAAGGGCTTTGCCCTTGAATTTATGCTCTACAGCCTTCTTGATGTTGTCGATGCTAACCAAGTCACTGGCTGCTGCTATAGGCCCAAGAATCGAGGTCGATATCAGAACGTTTCCTTCTACTACCAGACCGGCCTCCTCTGAACTCTTGAAAGCATCAGAAACTGCCACGGTGAATGAAGCGTCAAGTCCTAGTTGAGCCGGAGTCTTCGAAGAATTTATGATCAAAAGACCACCAGGCTTGAGCGTAGAGGTGACGTTCACCATCTGAAGCAGGTTGTCATCCAGAACCACGACAATGTCGGCCATGGACACGTTTGAAAATGTTCTGATGGGATCTACTGAAACTCGGGCGTGAACGCTCACTGGAGCTCCACGTCTCTCGGAGAAATAAGTCGGTTTAGCGCTAACGCCCTTGAAGCCCTGAAGATAGGCCGCTTCAGTGAATATCTTGGCTGCGGTTACCGCTCCCTGACCGCCTCTTCCATGCCAAATAATTTCATAAGTTGAACTCATTTTAATATGACACCCTAAATTAAAATAAACTTTCCGATATTAATTCAGACGAGATCTTTCGTCAAGTCAGAGTCGGAAAAATCACGGATAATGTTGGTGAGATTAAAGCAGGGAGACGAGCTATAGAGTGGTAATTGAAAAGATTTAAGGTCTACAGGGCCTCTTGGAGTGCGTTTAGCTCTTCGACTCTTTTGCTGGACAAGGCGATGTAATCTTCGGATATTTCATAACCCACAAATTGTCGTCCGGTCCGGACAGCCGCCACAGCAGTAGTCCCACTGCCCATGAAAGGATCCAGAATGATATCTCCCTCAAACGTATAGAGATTAATCAACCTCTCGACCAGCGCTACCGGGAATGGAGCAGGGTGGCCTACTCGCCGGGCCGATTCAGGTGGTATCATCCACACACTCGTCGTTGCCGACATGAACTCATCGCGTGATATCGTAGATTTGCCTTTTACAGGTTTATCGAAACGGTCTTTGGAAAATACAAGCACATATTCATGGAGGTCTCTAAGTGTTGGGTTGCCAGCAGACATCCATGACCCCCATGCGCATGATCCACTAGCACCACGAGCCTTGATCCAGATTATCTCGCCTCTCATGAGAAAACCTATTTCAGAAGCTATCACTGAAATGTATGAATTCAGGGGTATGTAAGGCTTGCGGCCAAGATTGGCCACATTGAAAGCCACACGACCTCCCGGGGCAAGAACCCGAAAGGTCTCCTGTAATACCCTTTTCAGGAAAGCCAGGTATTCGTCAAGCGCCAGGTCCTTGTCATAGTCCTTCCCCACATTGTAGGGCGGGGATGTCACCATCAGTGAAACTGAATTGTCCGGTAACTCCCTCATGTCCTCGCAAGAATGGTTAATCACGGTATTTATGATTTCTGAAGGAACTGCTGAACAGGCCTGACCAGCGCAAGCCGCAGAACGAAGCATGAAAAGCTTTCGTTTGTAAAAATCAGACGAATCGTGACTTTCCCGTTTCCCAGTGCCAAATGTTTTGGTTGCGCTTCTTTTAGGCAAGTTCTTCTGCAATCGGACAGGTTCCAGACTTTACAGGCAAAAGGCCTGAGAATCGCTCTTATCAATCGTCTGAGAAATAGTCAAACAAAAAGTATCATTAAAATAGTAATTAATGTCTAATAATTAAAAATATAAATTAGTATTAATG